>DNFZ01000215.1 GCA_003486785.1 Clostridiales bacterium
AAATCCGATTGCTTTGGAGGTGATTGAAGCCTCCCTTGCTTGATATTGCGCATTTTTTGTTGCGCTTGTGGCGAAACGCGATATAATGAAACGAAATTCGTTGGAATCGGTGCAATATAATGAAACGTTCATCCGGCATACTTTTGCATATATCATCCCTGCCCTCCCCTTACGGCATCGGCACGTTCGGGCAGGCTGCGTATGATTTTGTCGATCAGCTCGCGCGCGCGGGTCAGCGCTATTGGCAGGTGCTGCCGCTGGGGCCGACGAGCTATGGCGACTCGCCGTATCAGTCGTTCTCCGCGTTTGCAGGCAACCCGTATTTTGTCGACCTCGACAGGCTGGCCGACGAGGGGCTGCTCGATCGCGACTGGATTCGTTCAATCCAATGGAGTGATGATGCGCGGCAGGTAGACTACGGCACAATGTTTGTTCAGCGCTTTCCGGTTCTACGGGCGGCATTTTCGCGCGCAACTCAGAATGCTGCATGTATGCAGACGCTCGCAGATTTCTCCGAAGAGAACGCGGACTGGCTGAACGACTACGCGCTTTTCATGGCGCTCAAGGACGAAAACGGCGGCGTTGCCTGGGAGAAGTGGCCATATGCCGTGCGCATGCGCGAAGAAGATGCGCTGCAAACCGCGCGCGAACGGCTGGGTGATAGCATCCGTTTTTATCAGTTTGTGCAATGCCTGTTTTATCGACAATGGGCGGCTTTGCGCGGCTACGCAAACGCCCGCGGCATCCAGATCGTCGGCGATCTGCCGATCTATGTGCCGCTCGACTCGGCGGACGTCTGGAGCGCGCCAGAGGAGTTTCAGCTCGACGAGTTCCGCCGCCCGCGCTGCGTTGCCGGCGTTCCGCCGGACTATTTCTCGGCGGACGGCCAGCTTTGGGGCAACCCGATCTATGATTGGGACTATATGAAGCAGACAGGCTACGCCTGGTGGATGCGCCGCATTCGCTCGGCATGCACGCTGTTTGACAGCCTGCGCATCGATCATTTTCGAGGGCTCTCGTCCTACTGGAGCGTCGATGCAAGCGCCGAAACCGCGCGGGATGGCTCGTGGGTCAAAGGACCCGGCGCAGACATCGTCCATCTGCTGAAAGCGGAATTCCCTGCATTCGAAATCATTGCCGAGGACCTGGGTTTTTTAACCGACGAAGTGCGCCAGCTGCTTGATGAGAGCGGTTTTCCGGGCATGAAGGTGCTGCAGTTTGCCTTCGATGCACGAGAGCCGAGCAACTATCTGCCGCACACGTATGATCATCACTGCGTCTGCTACGCGGGCACGCATGATAATACGACCGTGGCTGCGTGGTTTTCCGAGGCGAACCCGGAGGATACCGCGTTTTCCGAGCGGTATCTCGGACTCAACGATCAGGAGGGGTATGTTTGGGGCATGCTGCGCGGCGGCATGAGTTCGGTGGCGAGTCTCTTCGTTGCGCAGATGCAGGATTATCTTGGCCTCGGCGGCGAGGCGCGCATGAATATACCCGGTACGCTTGGCGGCAACAACTGGAAATGGCGCCTGCTCCCCGGTGAAATCTCCGACGCGTTGATCGAGAAGATCAGCGCCATGACGAAGATGTACGGACGGGCATAAGCCCAGCATAGATTAAAACGGAACCGCTTTTTTCAAAACGGTTCCGTTTTTGCTTGTCGTGCGTTACGCTTTCTTCTTCACCGGAATCCAGACCTCGCTGTAGTAGTCTGCCGATGTGGTGTCGCCTTCGGAATACAGCTCGATCTCCATGTATTGGGCGACTTCATAGGTGCCGTTCGTCGGCAGCCATTCAGAGTAGATCTGCTTTGTCATGCTCTGAATCGCGCCCGGCATGGGGCCGACGCAGGAGAAGCGCGCCCAGAGATGCGCGGGAACCTCGCGCGTGGTCATACCCTCCGGCGCCACCATGCCGAGCTTGAGTTCCTCCGCGATCATATACGGGAAATTCCCTTTCTCATCCGCGTCAAAGCAGATGCCGAGCATCGGGCATACTTTCTCATGCAGCCCCTGCTGGAAAAACGATTCCCAGAATTTCGGAATTTCCTGTACGCTCGTGTCCATATGAAACATTTGCTCCGCACCCACCACGGTAAACGCATCCATCTGTTCAATCTTGTAGTTCATGATATTCGCACCCTCCATCTTAATCGAAATCACAAGGGGATTCTGGCAGCGAAGAAGCGTACTCATGCGCCGCGCGCTCGACGGCGTAACACCATGAAAGCGCGAGAACGCTTTGGAGAAGCTCTCCGGTGTGTCGTAACCAAACCTGAGCGCTAGGTCGATCACCTTCAGATCGCCCGCGAGCAGCTCCTGCGCAGCAAGTGTGAGCCTGCGCGCGCGGATATACTCGCTCACGCTCATGCCGGTCAACGCAGCGAACGTCCGCTCCAGATAAAAGCGCGAGAGACCGACGTTCCGCGCGGCTTTGGCGCTGTCCGTCTCGTCCAGCAGATGCTTTTCCAGATATTGCAGCGCGGCGTTGAGGCTTTCGACCAGTTCCATTCGATTCTCCCTCTGCTTGATTCGTTGCCTTCCTTGCTCCCTTATGCGAAATATCGTATCAAACCACGGCGTGTGCGTCCTGTCTTTTCTTGTCAGGATTTGTCCGTTTACCGGTCACAGCTTCGATTGGGTGCCTGCTAGATCGCAGGTTCGTAGACGATGTCATCGACCCCATCTTGCAGCAGCATCGACGCGCGGCCTGCGTCGTTGAGCCACGCCTCCCGCTGCTCAGGAGCGAGTATCAGCGGCATGCGTTCATGGATAAACGAAATCTCGCTACCGGCAGGTTTTGTGAGGATGACGAACACCGGCGTGTCCGCCCCCGCTTCGGATCGATAAAGCCCCGCAAAGGTGAACAATCCTTCTTGCGCGGGGCGTAACTTATACTTTATTTTCTGCTTTTCGCGCGTTTCCCACTCAAAATATCCGCTCGCGGGAATCAGGCAGCGCCCGGCTTGCGGCAGAGCAGCGTCGGTCATCATCGGCGTGCGAAACAGGCTCTTCTCCAGTGTGGTTTCGCTTCTGGCGTTGATCACTTTACCCTTGCCGTCAAAGCGCGCAAAGCCCCAGCGCATCACGCGAGGGCCACCGGCATCGATCGCCGCGATGCAATCGGTCGGAAACACCTCGCCATTTTTGAGCAGCAAAAGACCCGCGTCGCGTTCGCTTTTCAAGTAGAGCATCGCCAGCATCTCGCGATATTGCGCATCGTCAAAA
>DNFZ01000129.1 GCA_003486785.1 Clostridiales bacterium
ACCAAGCCCACCCAGCACTCCGTCAAGGAGCTGCAATCCTCCGGCATCACGCCAAACGTGATCGTCATGCGCGTGGATCATCCCGTGGACGACAATCTCAAGCGCAAGATCGCCTTGTTTTGCAACGTTAAGCCCGATTGCGTGATCGAAAACCTCACAGTTGAAACGCTCTATGAAGCGCCGATCATGCTTGAACGAAACAACTTCAGTGCGGTGGTTTGCCGCGAGCTGCAGCTGGATCTGCCGCAACCCAACCTGAAAGAATGGAACGAGATGCTCGATCGCGTGCGCGATAGCAAAGCGCATGTCAGGATCGGGCTCGTTGGAAAGTATGTCAAGCTCCACGACGCGTATCTATCCGTTGCCGAGGCGATGCGCCACGCGGGCTATGAAAACAGCGCGGTGGTCGAGATCGAGTGGATCGACTCGGAAGTGATCGACGCGAAAAATGTTGCCGAGAAGCTGACAGGGCTTGATGGCATCGTCCTGCCCGGCGGCTTTGGCGTGCGCGGGGTAGAGGGCATGATTCAAACCGCGAAATTTGCGCGCGAGAACAACATACCGTACCTTGGCCTGTGCCTCGGCATGCAGATTGCGGTCATCGAGTATGCGCGAAACGTCGCGGGGCTCTTTGGCGCAAACAGCGGCGAGTTTGACGAAAACAGCCCGCACAAGGTCATCGATTTTATGCCGGATCAGTACGCGACCATCAACAAAGGCGGCACGATGCGCCTTGGCACCTATCCGTGCAAGGTGATACCCGGTTCGCTTTTGGAGCAGTGCTATAGTCAGCCGCTGATCCACGAGCGCCATCGTCACCGCTATGAGTTTAACAACGATTACCGCGAGAAACTCTCCGGCGTCGGGCTTGTGCTGTCCGGCATGTCGCCGGACGAGCGGATCATAGAAACCGTAGAGCTTAAAGAGCATCCGTTCTATATCGGCGTGCAGTTTCATCCGGAGTTCAAAAGCCGCCCGAACCGCGCGCATCCGCTCTTTAAAGGCTTTGTCGCCGCCGCGCTCAAGAATAAAAAGTAGCATACTCACTGCGCAAGCAGCGCCCGCCGGAAATTGGCGGGCGTTTTTCGTTGCGATTTTCTTAAGTTCAAGTTAAGATGGATCAACGAGCCGAGTGATTCGGCAACAGAGGAGAACCCATGCAGACTTCAGGAAAGAAACTTTTTTCAGCAATCGAACTTTTTCAAATTATGACACTCGCGTTTCGCTCGATTCCGCTGCTGAAGCGGGCAAAGGCCGCAGGCAAGATGGACAAGGCGTTTTTAGAGCGCATCATGCTCGCGGTGACCGAGGTCAACGGCTGCGCAATGTGCTCGTATTATCACACCAGGGTTGCGCTGGAGGAGGGCTTCAGCGCCGAAGAGATTCGCGCTATGCTCGGCGGCAGCTTTGCGGATGTCCCGCCGGAGCAGCTCAGCGGCGTGCTCTTTGCGCAGCATTTTGCCGACCAGGGCGGGAATCCCACGCGTGATAGCTGGGAGAAGATCGTCGCGGAGTATGGCGAGACGGGCGCATATGGCGTCCTTGCCGTCACGCGTATGATCATGATGGGCAATGTCGTCGGCATTCCCTCCGGCTCGTTCCTGCTCCGTTTTCGCGGCAAGGCGGACCCGCGCAGCAACGTATTCTAAGAGCTGCTGATGATGCTGGCGATGGTTGTGTTTCTGCCTCTCGCGGGGCTGACCGCAATTATTTTAAATCTGCTTAAAGTCCCGATCATCAAACTCTAAAAACGCTGCATCATCAAAAGCACGCGGTTTGGTCTCCGCGTGCTTATTTGTTTTGGGGATGTTAGGAGCAGACGGAACAGTTTCTGTCGACAAGTTGCTTCCGTCGTAAAGCAGCATCCGCCCGTCGGTGTGGTTTGGCAAACTCAGCAGGATGTCTGCCGTTTATGGCGCGAGCCGTTCGTCCGACTTATGCGCGCAGGCGGTCGATCAGCGCGCGAAACTCCGGCGCGTGCCAGAGTACGGGCACGGGATAGATGGGGTTTGCTTCCTTCATCGCCCATTTGATCATCTGCGGGATATCTTTTTCCTGAATAAAGTCAAACTTGTCCGGAATCTTCATGTCTGCGTTCATGCGGCGGATTTCGCGGAGAAAGGCTTTTGCCTTCTCCTCGTCGTCCTTGCCATTGATGCCGACGGCTTCCGCCAGCCGCGCGAGCTTGAAGTAGACCGCGGGGCCGAACTGCTCCATCACATAGGGAAGAATCACCGCGTTGGCAAGGCCGTGCGGCGTGCCGTAGAGCCCGCCCAATGTATGCGCAACCCCGTGCACATAGCCCACGCAGGCGCGCGTGAAGGCGGCACCGCCGTAAAACGCGGCGAGCTGCATATTGTAGCGCGCAGTTTGGTCGCTGCCGTCTTTATAAACCTTTTCCAGATTCTCAAAGATGAGCTTGACAGCTTCCACCGCGAGTTTGTCTGTCGATTTCGGCGCAAAGAGGTTTGTATAAGCCTCCACAGCGTGGGTCATCGTGTCCATACCAGTCGTGCTCGTAATGTGTGGAGGCAAGCCGATGGTGAGCTCC
>DNFZ01000240.1 GCA_003486785.1 Clostridiales bacterium
GATGAGAAACACCCAGACGGGTTTTCTGCCCTTCTGCGCGCCGAAGATATACGGCAGCTCGAGAATGGACACGTCAAAGTGCTCGTCGGCAAACGAAAACGCCATTTTCTCCTGATCGATGCGACTGCGGATGTAGGGATGCCAGCGGGTCAGCTCCATCTCGGGCCACTTTTTTGCGAAATGGGAAAAATAAGACCCTGCGATGACCGCGTGCTTCACCCCGCTTTCTTTGGCGAGGCGCAGCATGCGCTCTAAAGGCGTAATGTTGTATTTTTTGAAGAAATCGTAGATGGGCGACGGGCCTTCGATGCGCTCATCCACCCCTGCGGCGAAGATGAATCCATCCATGCCCGCAAAGGCTGCGCGGAGCGCGTCGTCGGTCATGTCGTTGCTGTTTTTCAGCGTAAGCGTCATCTCCGGCGGCAAGAGCGCGCCGTCGGGCAGCGGTGGCAGGGCGATGGAATGCACGCTGTGTCCGCGGGAGATGAGCTCTCGCGCGGCTTGGCTGCCAAGCAGGCCCGTTCCGCCGATCATGAGTATTTTCATTTCACACCTCCGGTTATTTGCTTCTTATATTATATCAGGGAAGATGCAACATTCCGCAACGATATCACAAACAAAAATAAACGGGCGCAAGACGCTCTGGCGGGGGCGGCGCGATACGTGGTACAATAGCGTTGATCGAATTTCAACGAAACGGAGACGGCACGGCGTGAAGAAAAAGGATATCCTGCTCATAGGCGGCGTGCTGATGCTGGCGCTGTTTGCTTTCTTTGCGTCGCGCTGGCTTGCGCCCAAAAGCGCGGAAGCCGAAATCACCATCTACGTTGGCGGAGAAGTTTACGCAAAGGTTTCCGCGGACGAATATCAAACCATCACGATCGATCAAGGCGACGGGAAAGTGAATGTCGTCATCATTGACGAACAAGGCGTACATATGGAGTCTTCAACCTGTAAGAATCAGATCTGCGTGTATCACCGCCCGATTGACCCGCATCAGCCGGAGGAGCTGCTGCTCGATAATTGGATCGTCTGCCTGCCAAACGGCGTTTCCATCGAGGTGACGGGCAAGGAGGATGCAAGATGAACCGTCGCTGGGGCGCATCCGCCATCGCTAGACTAGGCTTGCTCACCGCTGTGGCCATTGTGCTGGGTTATTTTGAGCATCTGTTGCCCGTTACGGGTATTCCGGGCGTGAAGCTCGGCCTTGCCAACACGGTGCTGCTCTATGCGCTGTATCTGCTGGATGTACCGAGCGCGGTCCTGCTCATGCTCCTGAAAGTCGGCATCAGCGGCCTGCTCTATGGCGGGCCCGCGGCGATGCTCTATAGCTTTGCGGGCGGCGTGCTGAGCCTGGGCGTTATGATCTTCGCTCGCAAGAGCCTGGCGTTTAGCGTAATCGGCGTGAGTGTTCTCGGCGCGGTGAGCCACAATATTGCGCAGATGCTGGTGGCCTGCCTCGTGGTAGAGACGCGCGCCATACTTGCCTATCTACCCGTGCTGCTCATTGCCGCTGCCGTGACTGGCACGCTCACGGGGCTGATCGCGCGATATACCTTCAAAGGATTGCGCCCGAAATCCGTCAGAGAGGACGGGCGCGGAGAAAACGGCGCGCAAAGCAAGGGGAAGACTTGATTTACGCAATATAAACATGGAATAATGCAGACAGGCCGAATCGATATTCAAACGAGCATGCAAACCGGCATACCATCCGTTACATAAGACAAGAAGACTTTTTAAAAGTTTACGATAAGACAGGCACACGAAAGGGGCTAAGAAGCGCATGTACTGCACGAGAAAAGTAAACGAAGACATCACCTGGGTTGGCGGAAACGACCGCAGACTTGCTATGTTTGAAGGCGTCTACTCCATACCCGACGGGGTTTCGTATAATTCCTATCTGATTCTGGACGAGAAGACGATCCTCTTTGATACGGTGGACAAAGCCGTGGGAAAGGTGTTTTTTGAGAACGTGGCGCACGTGCTGAACGGGCGCAAGCTGGATTACGTCGTCGTGCAGCACATGGAGCCGGATCACTCCGCCACGCTGATGGATCTATTATGCCGCTATACGGACACCAAGATCGTCTGCACAAAAAAGACCAGCGAGATGATCTGCCAGTTTTTCGATCAGGACGTGCTGGACCGCGCGATCATCGTGAAGGAAAACGACACGCTCTCCACCGGCAAGCATGTGTTTCAGTTTGTCATGGCGCCCATGGTGCACTGGCCGGAGGTCATGTTTACCTACGACAAGACCGATAAGGTGCTGTTTTCGGCGGATGCGTTCGGTACCTTCAACGCGCTCAACGGCGCGCTGTTTGCCGACGAGCTGGATTTTTATCACACCCTTGTGGGGGAGGCGCGCAGATACTATGCAAACATCATCGGAAAATACGGCCTGCAGGTGCAGTCCGCACTCAAAAAGGTCGAAAAACTGGATGTGAAGATCATCTGTCCGTTGCACGGGCCTGTGCATCGCAGGGATTTTTCGGCGTATGTGGAGAAATATCAGCGCTGGAGCACCTATGAGCCTGAGGAGACGGGCGTCATGCTCGCCTATGCCTCCATCTACGGCAACACGGAGAACGCGGCTGAGATCCTCGCAAGCCGCCTGCGCGAGCTGGGCGTCAACGTCGAGATGTTCGACGTATCGGTGGTGCCCATGTCGGAGATTGTCGCGGCGTGCTTCCGCTACAGCCATCTCGTCTTTGCGGCGACCACGTATAATTCGGGCGTGTTTATCACGATGGAGGAGCTCATCCACGACCTCGTGCTGCACAACATCCAAAACCGCACGCTCTCGTTTATCGAAAACGGCTCCTGGGCGCCGACCAGCGGGAAGATCATGCGCGATACGCTCGCCCCGCTCAAGAATATGACCGTTCTTGAGGAGACCGTCAGCCTGCGCTCCTCTCTCAAGGAAGGGCAGTTGAGCGATGTTGATGCGCTGGCAAACGCGATAGCCAACACCATGGTGCTGCCAAAGAACGAAGACGTACCCACAGGCGAGCTGGACAAGACCGCGCTCTTTGCCATCAGCTACGGCCTGTTTGTGCTCACCGCAAAGGATGGGGAGCGCGACAACGGATGCATCATCAACACCGTCATTCAGGCCACGAGCACGCCGCTTCGCGTAACGTTTACGGTCAACAAAGCCAACTTGACGCACGATATGGTGCTTAAAACCGGCATTTTCAACCTCACGATTCTCTCCGAGGCGTCCAGGTTTGATGTCTATCAGCGCTTTGGACTCAAGAGCGGCAAGGACGGGGACAAGTTTGCCGACTTCTCGGCCATCTCGCGCAGCGTTAACGGCCTCACCTACTTGACGACGGGCGCAAACGCGCTGCTCAGCGGCAAGGTGATCAGCACGCTGGACTGCGGCACGCATACGCTCTTTTTAGCCGACCTGACCGAGGCGAGAAAGCTCTCCGGCGAGGCTTCGGTGACGTATGACTATTACCACAAGAACATCAAGCCCGCGCCCACCGCCGAGCAGCAGCAGAAAAAGGGCTGGCTCTGCACGGTCTGCGGCTATATCTATGAGGGAGAGGAGCTTCCGCCGGACTATATCTGCCCCGTTTGCAAGCATGGCGCGGAGGTGTTTGTGCCGCTCGCCTCCGTCGCGGAGGAAAAACAGCCGGAACCGGAGAAGAAGCCGGAACCGGAAAAGAAAGCGGAGCCTTCGAAGAAGGGCTTCGTGTGCGGGATTTGCGGCTATGTCCACAAAAGCGAGGCGCTGCCGCCGGACTTCGTCTGCCCAATTTGTAAACACGGCGCGGAGTTCTTCAAGGCGGTTGAGTAAGCAATCGTTCAACACAAAACAGCACGGCGCGCGCCGTGCTGTTTTGATTTGTTGTTTGGTTCACTCAATCACTTCGATCCCCAGCGGGAATTTGCTCATGTATTCGCAGCCGTTCTTGGTGAGGAGGATCGGGTTTTCATACCGGAAACCGATGTTCTCGTCCGGGCAGGCGTACTGCATTGCGCAGATGAGCACCTCGTTTTCCACATACTCGTGATCCGGGTCGGTCCAGTACGTGAACGGGCCGTCGTGTTTGCCGATGCGCCACTCATCGCCGAGCATACCGATGCCGTGCTCAAACCCGGGCACCATGAAGTCTGCAAACCCGCGCGTCTCGGCAAAGTCCATCATCTCGGCCGCCAGCGACGAGGGCGAGATGCCCGCGCGATACGTATTGAGCGTGAGAGAAACCATGTCCACGAAGTTTTTCGCGTGCCAGCGCTGCCGCTCGCTCACAGGCCCGATCAGGTAGTTGTGGCTGTGGTCGCCGCAGCAGAGGCCGAAGAGCGCGTGGATATCCACCATCAGCGGCTCGCCCGCCTCAATCTTCTTTGTGGAGGCCGGCGTGCATGCTCCCCCCGCAAATCCGGTGCGATAGCCCGCGGCGATCTCGTTGCCGCCGGTGAACGACCATTCAAACGTGCTGCCCGCTTTGCGCATGGCGTAGCCCGCAAGCCCGCCGATTTCCGTCTCCGTCATGCCCTTCCAGCCGCCGTTTTGGATCGCGGCGAGCACGGCTTCGTGCCCGATGTCCACGATGCGGGAGGCCTCGCGGAAGCGGTTGATGGTGCCGATGTCCTTGATCATCTGCAGGCGATCCACCAGCGGATGCGCGTTGATAAGCGTGCAATTAGGCAGCGCCGCTTCAAACGCCTTGTATTCGTAATAGGTGAGGTACCCTTCCGGCAGATAGTTGCTCATGCCGGCTTCGACACCGACCCTGCCGCCGTGCGGGAGGTAGTCTTTGATCATGTCGGATATCTGCGTGATCTGATCCTGCCCGCCCATGGGTGCAAAGCCCAGCACGTGATCCTCATCCAGCCAGCTGTCGTCCGCCGCACGCGCCGCGTCGATGACAAACGTATACGCGGTCGGCAAGCCTTCCGCAGGGATCACGATAAAGCTGCGCCAGGGGAAGAACGCGTCCGTCGTCCAGCTCATCGTACGCAGGCGGGAGCCTAGATACAGGTCGATCTTTTCCTTTGCCATCTCGGCCTGGATGGCCTTGATCCGGCCGGGAAAGTCGATATAAAACGGGCTTGTCTTGTCAAACATATGCTTTCTCCCCCTCAATACTCGGTTTCGATGGTGGCGATGATCTTATTCAGGCGATCGACCAGGGAAGCGAGCTTGAGCGCCTTGACCATGTTGCCCTTGAGTTTGAGTAGCCCGCCCATGAGCGCCTTTTGCGCACCGAGCTCTGCGCGGGAGATCTTCGCAAACGTTTCATATTCGCCGGAGATCAAAAACTCTGCCTTGGGGCCTTCGCCCTCGCCCACCTGCACGCTGTCCACCTTGCCGTCGACAAAGCCGACGAAGAAATAGCGGCTCTTGCCGTCGGGACAGTTGAGATAGAGGTTGTTCATCGAGGAGGTGAGGTTGTTCATCTTTTCCGGGGTGAGCTGCGCGCTCAGGCGCGCCTCGACCTCTTTGCGCCAGTCTTCGGAGAGATACTTGACCATGATGATGTGCTCCTTTCAGATATGTGGTTTTTTATTAGGAGAGAGTGTTCTTCTCACGATGTGCCTATTTTTGAAGTGTATTGACGTTTTTTTCGTTACAAGCAGTTTGCGCGCAGCGCGCATCAAACCTTTTTAATCCCGTTTAAGATCAATTCCATCGTGATGGGCAGATAGTGGCTGGTGTAATCCTCTTCGCTGTTGATATATGTGTGTATGATGAAGTTTTTATAGATCGAAAATAGCACCTCGCTGACTGCGGGCGCATCGACCGCGCGAAACTCGCCCGTCTGCTGCCCGAACAGCAAAACGCGCTCAATCAAACGCACGGAATCGCGGTTGATCTCCTCGTAGGGATCAACCGTCGGAAACATCGGGAAAATCTGCGGATCATTCTTCAGCAGCGCGCAGAATTCCACGTCCTGAGCGAGATAATACAGCGCGCTTTCGCAAAGCGCCGCCATCTTTTCCTGCGCGGTGGTTTTCGCGCTCACCGCCTGCTCCACACCCGCCTGCCAGCGCTTCATGACATACGATACCGTCTGCTCGTAAAGATCGCGCTTGCTTCTGGCGTAGGCATACATCGCGGTGTTGGTCATATTGAGTTCACTCGCGATATCCTCCAGCGTGGATTTTTTGTAGCCATAGCGGGAAAACACCTTCAGCGCCGCGTCGAGGATAATCTGTTCGTCGAGTTTGTTTCGCATATTCGGTTTCCTTTTTGTGTGATTGCTTCAAAAATAATTATAACTAAATGATTTGTTGATTTATTTAATTATAGCACGAACATTCGCCAACGCAAGTGTATTTTGCGCAAAAAAAAGCGGGATTGCTCCCGCTCATGCTTTCCGTCTGTGTTGCGTTGTGATGCTATTCTAACTGAAATGGTCTTCAGTCGTTATCCAGCGACCTGATCAACGTCTGCGCCACGAGGCGCCTTGTTTGCCGCGCGTCCATGGCCAGTTTTTCAATATAGCGGTGCGCGGTGGCTTCGTCCATGCCTCTGCGCTCGATCAGCATCCATTTCGCGCGGTTGACGAGGCGAATCTCCTC
>DNFZ01000073.1 GCA_003486785.1 Clostridiales bacterium
CACGCCCCAGACAGCGGTAGACAGCCCGCCCCAAAAGAGAACGCGCGCAAATCCGCCGCTCATGCCGGACGGTTTCTTCAATTTGATGAAAATTGCGGTCAGTATGGAGAGCACGATGCCGTAGCCTGTGTCGCTGAGCATCAGGCCAAAGAGCAGCACGTAGAAAGGCGTCATATAAGGTGTTGCGTCGATCCCTTTGGGATCGGGTCGCGAATACAGATTAGTCACCTGCTCAAACGGGCTGGCGAACGCGCTGTTTTGCACGAATGAAGGAGGCGTTTCGCCCTCTTCCGGATCGCGNNTACATCTGTGACGGTGCTGATCGCCCGATTGATGTCCTCCTGCCTGTCCTCTGGAAACCATCCTTCCAGATGAAATGTCGCTTCCGAGCGCATCAACTCCGCGGCGGCAAGCGCGCGATCACGCTCGATGACGGCGGCGTCATATGCGCCTTCGACCAGCGCGCTGCGTCCCGTCGCCGTATCAGAGAGGGCAGATTCAAGCTCAATCTTCTTAGCAGTGAGCGTGCGGTTTCTTTCATAGAGCTCTTCCATCGCCTCCAAAGGCGTTCCCGCCATCTTCGGAAAGACATAATCTGTCCAGTCGAGGGATTTTAAGAAACTCGCAACGCTTCTCGCCTCGTCCAGCGGGCAGGCGATCACGCAGGTGCGTTGAATCCCTTCGTTGAAGAGCTGGTATTCCGCCGTTGCGTCAATATTCTGCAATTTTTCCACATCGGAAGAGGCGATAATTCCCGTAAAATACTTAACGTGTTTGCTGAGTTGATATGTCTGCATGTCCGAGGGAAATGCTTCCCATGGTCGCAGCGCGGCAATCAGAGACTCGTTTTTGTCGATTTCTGCCTTCGTTGTAGATAGCTCCCGGGTGATTGCGCCTAGTTGATCGCTCAGCGCAACGGCCTCCGGCATCATATCAAACAGCTCGTCCACCTTTGCCTCGGCCGGGGCGGTGAGGAAGCTTTTTTTCTGCGTAAAAGGACGGACGGTCCTGAGCGCGTCTCCCAGTTGCTGAAGCCGCGATTGCGCGCGCTCGAGAGCAGCCTGCGCTCCGTTGTCCTGTCCGCCGGTGATAACCTCTACCGCGCGTGTTGCCTGCAAGGCGTTGAGAATTGCCGCCTCGTCCGCCTGATGGGCAACAAGGGTCATACGTTTCATCAAAACGATCATGCCGTTTTCGTCACCTTGTCCAAGAGATAGGCAACGGCGCCATCAAGCCGCGCGGCTGCCTGCGCACAGAGCGCATCCGCCTCGCTTTGCAGCTGCTTCAGCAGCTCGGCAGAGAGGCTTTCACCTTCCAGCTTTGCTTTCTCGAGCTCCGCCTGCATCGCCTCGCGCGACTCGTTTTCCAATACGAATAGCGCAGCCTGCGCATCTTCTCTGGCTTGCAGCGACAGCTCGCGCGCCTGTGCCGCGGCACTGACGCGAATATCTTCTGCCTGCCGCTCCGCAGTCGCAATTTCTTCGATGACCGATCGCATGGAATTCCTCCGAACTATCTATCGTATTGAAGCAAAAAGAATCAAATCTATGCTGCAACATTGCTATATTATCATAAATGCAAGGCTATTTGAAGTATTAACTTGGGAAAATTTAGTTGTCCGCTCCTTTTGTCTATGAAACAAATTGATCGATTCTGAATGTGTATAAAACATTCCCGAAAAAAAGCTTCTGGAGAGTGACACGCCTGAAAAAGAAAAAAGCGCAGGACACGCGACGGTTTTTGTGCCCCCGCGCAGCCTGCGATCATAGTTTTCAGGTGGCTCAGACCTTACTTGGTGCCAAACAGGCGATCGCCCGCGTCGCCCAGTCCGGGTACGATATAGCCGTGCTCGTTGAGCTTCTCGTCGATGTGTGCCACGTAGATGTCCACATCCGGATGCGCTTCATGCATAGCTTCAATGCCTTCGGGCGCAGCGATCAGGCTAACAAAACGAATGCTTGAAACCTTGTTCTCCTTGAGGATGTGAATCGCCTCGATGCCGGAGTTGCCGGTGGCGAGCATCGGATCGACGATGATAGTCTCGCGCTCGGCGATGTCCTGCGGGAGTTTGCAATAATAGCCCGTGGGCATCAGCGTGTCGGGATTTCGATAGAGGCCGATGTGTCCAACCTTCGCGTTGGGGATCAGGCTCATGATGCCGTCCGCCATGCCGAGGCCCGCGCGCAGGATCGGTATGACCGCGATCTTTTCGTTTGCGAGCGTCTGCACGGTGGTTTTACAGATCGGCGTTTCGATTTCGATCTCTTTGAGCTCAAGATCGCGCGTGACCTCGTATGCCATGAGCATTGCAAGCTCATAGACGAGTTCGCGAAACGCCTTGCAGCCGGTGTCCTTTTCGCGCAGCAGCGAGAGCTTGTGCTGGACGAGCGGATGGTCGATTGTGATAACTTTTGACATGGTTGAGCCTCCTTAGTGCGTTTTTTCGTAAGTGGATATTTTATCGATCCTGCGCTGGTGGCGCTCTCCATGAGAGAACGGTTCGCCCAGCCAGATATCGACGATGCCTTTTGCGCGCTCCAATGTGGTCACGTTTGCGCCGATCGCCAGCATATTGGTGTCGTTGTGCTCGCGCGTCATCTTTGCGGAGTATTCGTCCGTCACCAGCGCGCAGCGGATGCCCTGCACCTTGTTGGCGGCGATGCTCACGCCGATGCCAGTGGTGCAGATGACGATGCCGCGCTCATACTCGCCCGCAGCAACGCCCTCCGCTACCGGAAAGACATAGTCGGGATAATCGATGCTGTTCTTATCATAGGAACCGAAGTCCTTGACCGCATGCCCCTCTTTGCGTAAATAGTCGACAAGCGCTTCCTTCAGATCAAAGCCGCCGTGGTCGCAACCGATGGCAAGTTTCATAATATCTCTCTCCTTTTTATGTGCCCGCTGAATTTTTACAGGCTGAAATGTATGCCGATGCCTATTCTTTGGAAGCGTCGATGACAACAAATCCGGCGGCACGCAGCAGGCGGTTCATATACGCCAGTCCCTCGTCCTCCGCCGCAATCCCCTCTGCTAGGATCAACTCCGTGCGGGTGTCCATCTCCCGCAGCGCGGAAAACAGGTTTGCACAGAGCGTTTCGGGCGCGCTCCGGTCGCCAAGAACAACGTGCCGCATGCCCCGGTAAAACTGTTTCGTCTGCTCCGTTGCGGCGATCTCGACCGACTTTCCCTCCGCTTCCGCCGCGTGATAGAGCGCATTGATGCGATTTGCCGCCTGCTGCGGCGTGCCGAGCACGACCACAACCTCGGATCTTGGCGCATAATGCTGATATTTCATGCCAGGCGATGCTGCGATTCCCCCGTCCTTCATCGGCTTGAGGATGCTATCGCTCATATGCACTTCTCCGATCACCGCCGCGAGCATCTCGCGCGTGATCGCGCCCGGCCGCAGAATCGTTGGATCACCGACGAGCGAGAGCACGGTAGACTCCACGCCGTAACGACACGGGCCGCCGTCCAGGATGAGCGGGATCCGCCCGCCCAGATCATCCAGCACGTGTTGTGCGGTGGTTGGGCTTGGCCTGCCGGAGCGGTTCGCGCTGGGCGCCGCGATGGGGACGCCCGCTTTTGCAATCAGTGCGCGCGCGGTTTTGTTTTGCGGCAGGCGCACTGCGACGGTATCCAGTCCAGCCGTGACTTCGTCCGGCACGATGTCGCTCTTGGGCGCAATCAATGTCAGCGGCCCCGGCCAGAAGGTATCCATCAGGATCGGTGCCAGTTTCGGCATGCGGCTCCAGAGCCGCCGAACGTCGCTTTTTTTTGCGATGTGCAAAATCAGCGGGTTGTCAGCGGGCCGGCCCTTTGCCGCGAAGATCTTTGCGACCGCTTCGCCGTTGAGCCCGTCCGCGCCGAGGCCGTAGACCGTCTCGGTCGGAAACGCAACAAGCTCTCCCGACTGAATCAGTTTTGCGCCCTGTATGGTTCCCGCTTCCTCGTGCCGGATCACGCTGACGATCTGCGTTTCAAAAGCGGGGGTTGCTTCCTGCATCTGCCGCATATCAGTCCGATTCTCCCGCCAACAGTTCGCTGCGCTCGGCAAGGCTCAGGGCATCAAGCATTTCGTCCATGTCTCCGTCGATGAAAGCTTCGAGCTTATAGAGCGTGAGCCCGATGCGATGATCGGTCACACGACCCTGCGGGAAGTTATAGGTGCGAATGCGCTCGCTGCGGTCGCCCGAACCGATCTGGCTTTTTCTTGCCCCGGCACGCTCCGCCGCCTGCTGGTTTTGGTAGAAGTCATAGAGCCGGCTTTTGAGCACGCGAAAGGCCTGCTCTTTGTTCTTGAGCTGTGACTTTTCATCCTGGCACGAAACGACCATGCCGGTCGGCAAGTGCGTGATGCGAATAGCGCTCTCGGTTTTGTTCACGTGCTGTCCGCCAGCGCCGCTCGCGCGGTAGGTATCGATGCGCAGGTCGCTCTCCTTGATGTCGATCTGCACGTCGTCCACCTCCGGCAGCACGGCGACGGTCGCGGCGCTGGTATGGATGCGCCCCTGCGACTCTGTCTCCGGCACGCGCTGCACGCGGTGCACGCCGCTTTCGTATTTCAGGCGGCTGAAAGCGCCTCTGCCTCGGATTTCGAATATCACTTCGCGGATACCGCCGCTACCGATTTCATTGATATCGATAATATCCGTAGCCCATCCTTTAATCTGAGCATAACGCGTATACATACGGAAAAGGTCGGCGGCAAACAGTCCGGCTTCCTCCCCGCCGGTTCCCGACCTTATTTCCATAATAATATCTTTTTCATCATTGGGGTCTTTCGGCAGGAGAGCCAATTTTAGATCCTGATACTGCTTCTCGATGTCAGATTCAAGGGTATCTATTTCCTGTTTAACCAGCGATAGCATTTCTTCGTCAGGTCTGTCGTCAAGCATTGCCATGGTATCTTCAAGCGTTTTAACGGATTTCTGATATTGACGATACAGAGTAACCAGTTCTTCCAGGCGGGCTCTTTCCCGGCCGAGTTCCTGCATTTTTTTGGGATTCGAAATAGCCTCATCGGAAGCCATTTCCTCCTCGAGTTCAATATACTGTTGTTCGATTTTAGCAAGACGTTCTAACATTTATTAAATATATCCCTCGGTATAATTTTTTATATTATAACATAAGCAAACGCAATGACCGATTACGGCATTGCGTTACAATCAAATTATGTCTTAAAAAATTTATAACATTTTAAAACTAACAAACTACGGTATTAGGTGAAATTAGCCTGCCGGTTTTAATTCGTTGTCCGAAACCGATAATTGTATTGTTGCCAAGTACCGCTCCTTCGATAATGCTACCGGAACCTATATGAGTGTTATTGGCCATAATTGTATGCTTAATTTTTACGAAAGGTTCGACATGAACGGATTTCCATAAGATACAATCGTCCACAATTGAAGAGTTTGAAATCTGGCAGTTGGAACCGATTACAACCGGACCGTTAATTTTAACGTATTCTCCTATAGTACAATTATCACCTATTACAACCGGACCTGTAATCTGTGCCGAAGAATGTATAATGCAACTTGAACCGGTTACTATTTTTTTTCGGTTGTTATTAAAACTGTACTGGTTGCTTTTACCGTTAAGAAGGTCATAGTGCAATTGGAAGTAGTTTTCCGGTTTGCCGATGTCCATCCAGTAACAATCCGCAGAGTAGGCAAAGACATCTTTCTTTTCTCGCAGAAGCAAAGGGAAGATGTCTCTTTCAAAGCTGCAATTGGTTTGCGAAGGTATAAGCGATATAACTTCGGGTTCGATAATATATGTGCCGGCATTTATCATATTGGTGGTGATTTCGTCGGGGTTCGGTTTTTCCAAAAAACGCACTATTTTATTCCGATTGTCGGTTTCCACAAGTCCGTAACTGGTCGGGTCTTCGACAGGAGTCAGAGCGATAGTGAGTATAGCTTTGTTATGTCTGTGATTCTCTATCATGGCTGTTATGTCCAGGTCGGTGAAGATATCCCCGTTGAATACCAGTGTCGGCTCATCGAT
>DNFZ01000036.1 GCA_003486785.1 Clostridiales bacterium
TTCAAGTCTGTTTTCGTTTCGTCAAGTCTGTATTACGTTTCTATTCTAATTCAAGTCTGTTTTCGTTTCGTCAAATCTATATTTGGTATCTTTGCTTTTAGAATCCCAAATAAAACAGATACAGTCCGACGAGCAGTATCAAAATGCCCATGACGATCTTCAGCACGCGGGAGAGCTTTCCGTACCGTTCGCTCTGTACGAGCTTGTTTACTACACCGATCGAAGAGCCGGCCAGCACCGCCAGCGCGCCGTGGCCAACGCCATAGACCAGCATCAGCAGCGCACCCCAGAGCAAGCTTCCGCTGCCCGCCGCGATGGCCAGCAGTGCAATGAGCACGGGCGTTGCGCAGGGCGAGGAAAACAGCCCGCCGAGCATGCCCGTTATCAACGCTCCGACATACCCGCGCCGCTGGTTCTTTCCGGCAAGGTATGTCGAGGGTATGATGTTTACCACATCCCATGTTTGCAGCGCCATGAGCACCATGAGCGCGCCAAGCACGAGATACCACCACTTCGCGCCGGAGCCGAGCAGCTGGCCCACGCTAGCGGCGACAACGCCAAGCACCGTGAACGTAACCGCCGCGCCAAGCGCAAACACAAGCGACAGGCGCAGCGCCTTCTTTGGCTCAACGCCGATACCGCCGACATAGGCGATCACGAGCGGGATGCTCGACAGCGAGCATGGCGTAACCGACGTGAGCACGCCCGCAAGCAAGGCAAGCACAGGCGCCAGCCACATGTTTTGACCGATCAACGCGCCGATCTGCTCCAACCACAGGTCGATCATTTGCTCACTCCCATGTCCGCAAGAATCGCTTCCATCTGTTCTTCGGTCAGGCCCCCCTGATGCACGGTAAACACATGCTCCTGCGTGTCTCTGGTGCTGTAAAAGCCAAACTCAACGCCCAGATCCTTGCTCGGCACATACGGCGTCCCGTCCGCGTTGATGAAGACCTGCGTCGGAATCACCTGCACCGGAAAGCCGCTCGCCGCGCCGGGGTTTTGCCAAACATCCACGAACTTGACGATCGCCTTGCCCTGATAGGCGGCATTTACACTGACCAGTACCGGCGCCATCAGCTTGCAGGGAACGCAGGAATCCGCACCGAAGTCGATGATAATCGGCAGCTTGTAGGATAACAGGGCGGCAAGATCGATAAACTCCGCCTCCAGCGCAAAATCGGCGGTTTCGCTCACTGTGGTGCTTTCTTCGGCGCCTTCTGCACCCTCGCTCGCTTCTGCGGTTTGCTCCGGCGCCGCTTTTGAATCGCTGGCATTTTTCACGAACCACATCGCCGCAATCGCGATGAGCACCACCGCCAAAATCAGAATCTTGAGAATCAAGCTCTTTTTGTTCGATTTGGTCTCAGCCACAGCAGTTTTCTCCGCTGCATCCGCATTCCGCTTTCCGTTGTTTTCCGTCATAAAAACTCCTTAAATTATTCGGCATCGTGTAATCATTCTTGGGCTGTATCTCGTAGTTGGCTCCAAAGACAGCGGTTAAAATCCCCTCCGCCAGCATCGCTTTGGGCGGCACTTCGAAGGTTTCTCCGCCATATTCAAACACGCGGCAATTCACCTGCGTCCCGCTGATCTCGCCGCAGCATCCGCAGTTGTTCTCCGCAACGGCGGCGCAAAGATCGCGCCCGTTGACCCGGATCGTCGGAGAGGAGACAAAGCGATAGGCTGTTGCAATCTCGCGCGTGGACATCTCCACCTTGCGGTACTCGAGAGTGTAGCCTGCAAGCGCAAGCGCGGGCGAGAGTGTTTCCAGCACCTCTTTGAGTTCCGCATCGGTGCCAACGCAGCGCGCGCAGGTATTCAGATCGAGGTAGAGGTATTCCACAAGTATTGTTTTTGTCTTAGCGCAATCGCCCCCACAGGCGCATCCCGGTTCATCCTGCGCAGGTGCGCCGTTCGGCGGCGTCCATCCTGTGTCGTCGCCAACATACGTAATCGCGCCGACGGGGCAGCGGTTGCCGCAGCCGTGGCAGTGATCCACGCACGATACGGGGCTGGCGACGATTGGCGATGGCGCTTTCTTTGCGTCATAAACGCCGTGCGAGCAGTGAACCACGCAGGTTCCGCAATCCGTGCAGATCGCGTAATCGATGACAGGATACCAAGTCTTTGCCATGTTTGCCTCCTATACGATCAGCGGCTGAATCGCGTTGAACAAATAGCCGATTAAAATGATCCCAAGCGTGCAGATGGCGATAAACAGCGNNGATCTAGCCAATCAAAATGGTTTTGATCATGAAATAAAGGGCTGGAGCGCGTTGAAAACATAACCGATCAAAATAATACCAAGTGTGCAAATCGCGATAAATAGTGCGAGCAGCTTCGGTTTGACCGCTTTTCTGAGCATGATCATCGACGGAAGAGACAGCGTGGTCACCGCCATCATAAACGCGAGCACCGAACCTAGCTGCGCGCCTTTGGCAAACAGCGCCTCCGCGATGGGGATTGTGCCGAAGATATCTGCATACATGGGTACGCCGATAAGCGTTGCCAGCACCACGCCGAGCGGGTTTTTGTTGCCAAGCACGCTTACCACCCAGTCTTCGGGAATCCAATTGTGAATCACCGCCCCGATGCCCACGCCAATGAGCACATACGGAAACACTTTCCTGAACGTATTGACCATCTGCTCCTTGGCGTAGATCAGGCGGTCTTTGATCGAGAGATCTGGTGATTCGAGGTCAACGCTGCCCGCGGTGCGGATAAAACTCTCCACGTGCCGCTCCATGCGTAGCTTCTCGATCATTGTTCCGCCGAGAACTGCGATGATGAGCCCGAATACGACGTAGATTACCGCGACCCTCGCGCCGAATATACTCATGAGCAGCACCAGCGAGCCGAGGTCCACCATCGGCGACGAGATCAGAAACGAAAACGTCACGCCCACAGGAAGCCCCGCCGAGGTAAAGCCGATGAAGAGCGGAATGGACGAGCAGGAGCAAAACGGCGTAACCGTGCCCAGCAGCGCGGCGACGATGTTTGCGCCCAGCCCGCGAAACCTGCCTAATATCTTCTTGCTGCGCTCCGGCGGAAAGAAGCTCTGGATGTAGCTGATGAAGAAGATCAGCGCGCAGAGCAAAATGGTGATTTTGATCACGTCGTAGATGAAGAATTGCAGACTGCCGACCCAGCGGTTTGCCGTGTCGAGCCCGAGCGCGCCCAGCGCGCGCGCAAGCAGCTCGTTGAGCCAACGCATGCCGAGTATCTGATTCTGAAAAAAATCCCATATGGATTTTATAGCTTGCATGATTATACCTGTTTCGTCTTTCCTGTTTGATGATAGAAGTTAGCTCTGCCGGAACGCTTTGAAAAGCTCTGTCCGGCAAGGCTACTTGCAGCTGCAGGCTTTTTCTTCCGGGGCAGCGTCGGGCGTTGTGATTTCGTTGAGCAATTCTCTCGCCCGCGCGCTGCCGCCTTCGCTGATGCTATAGTGCGTCCACTTCCCCTCCTGCCGTGCGGAGACAATGCCGGACTCCACGAGTATCTTCATATGGTAAGACAGCGCGCTCTGACCGATGCCGAGGTCTTCAATCAGCGCACAGGCGCACTTTTCGCCGCCCCGCAGCCGCGCCAGCACGCGAAGACGGTTTTCATCGCAAAAGGCTTTGAACACCTTTGCGTCCAGTTCATAATTCGCAAGCATGGATCCACCTCATATCAAAATATCTTGATGTTTTGATTGTAATGCTCAAATCAACTTTTGTCAATATGAAAGATGCGTTGCGGCGCGGATTGTTACGTGTTTTTTTCGACCGATCGATACAGCAAAGCCGCTCTCGAACGAGCGGCCTTGAGAGATCTTTCGTGCGATATAGTATCATGAGAGCCAGCGACGAACGTTTGGTTTTATCGCTTCATCAAGTCGCAGACCATCGGCGCCCCTTTGGCATCCGGGTCCCCTCCCTGGCGCAGAAACGCCGCAAACGCCGCGTCCAGCCCGCTCTTGGCGATCTCCCCTGCCACCTTCTCCACGTCATACGCCACTCTGCGAATCTGCGCTGATACCGCGCCTTTGTCAATGGTGAGGCGGATGTATGACGCGCGCGGGTCCAGATCCTTCGGCCTGCCGACGCTTCCGGGATTGACGATCCATTTTCCGCCGACCTGCAAGCTATAGGGATAGTGCGTGTGGCCGTATACATAGATATCGCAATCGCTGCGCTCCAGAATTTCGCGGATGCGCCCTTCGTCGCTTTGATAGATATACTCCACGATGCTATCCTCGCTGGCGTGCATCAATTGCACCGTTTTTCCGTCCGCCTCGAAACAAATCGATTCGGGCAGTTCGCGCAGCCACGCGCGATTCTCTGCGCTGGTATGGTCAATCGACCACTTGAGCGAGTGCAGCGAGAGCGCCTTTTGTTGCGGGCTGTCGATATGGCAGCCGCAGGCGGGCAGCCGAAAGCCGACCGCTTCGTCGTAATTGCCCATCACGGTCTGAATGCCCGCGTCGCGCACGCGCTCGATCACCTCGTTTGGCCGCGGGCCGTATCCAACCAGATCCCCGGCACAAAAGATCTGTGCGCAGGGATTTTCCCGAATATCTCCCAGTACCGCGTCCAGCGCTTCCAGATTGCCGTGAATATCCGCCATAAGCGCGATCGTCACCATATGCGTCCCCCTTGCTTGTTCCTGTCCTGCAGAAAGCGTAATTTCTCCGCTCCCCGCCGGGACGCGTCCGCATCCACGGCGAAGAGCAGAGAAAGAATGTCCTGCCCAAGGTGAGCGCACCGCAGGCGTTTGTTTGCACTATGCCGAAGTCGGCAGTTTAGCCGAGCTTCGCCAGCTCAATGGCATACAGCGCGTCTTCCAGCGGCACGTAGCCAACCTGCGAGATGAGCGCCACGCCCTCGGTGAGATAGTAGGTGATGAACGCGCGCACATGCTCCTTTGCCAGCGCCTCTGTGGTTACATAGAGGAACAGCGGGCGGGACAGGGGCGAATAGCTGCCGTCCTTGATGGTTTCAAAGGTGGGCTCCACAGGGCCGCTGCCGCTGTCGATCCTGACGGCTTTGAGCTTATCGGTATTCTCCATATAGTAGGAATATCCAAAGAACCCAAGCGCGTATTTGTCGCCCGCTACGCCCTGCACGAGCACGTTGTCGTCGGCGCTGGGCGTGAAGTCCGTACGGATTGCGCCTGTTTCGCCGTTGACCTCTTCGGTGAAGTAGTCAAACGTGCCGGAATCCGTGTCTGCGCCATAGAGCTTGATCTTCTCATCCGGCCATTCCGGGCGGACGTCTTTCCAGGTTGTGACCGTGCTGTCGGGTTTCCAGATCATGTTCAGCTCTTCCATGGTCAGGCTATCGACGAAGTCGTTCTGCACATTGACGATGACCGAAAGCCCGTCATACGCGATGATGAACTCGACAAACTCCACGCCGTTTGCAGCCGCGTCTGCAGCTTCGCTGTCCTTGATCGGACGGGACGCATCGTTGATGTCGATCTCTTTGATGATGAACTTCTTAAAGCCGCCGCCTGTGCCGGAGATGCCGATGGGGATGTTCACGCCAGGGTGAACCATGCGAAACTCTTCCGCGACCGCCTCGGTGATCGGGAAAACCGTGCTCGAGCCGTCGATGATGATGTCTCCGCTGAGGGCGACCATCGGTTCTTCGGTGGCTTCCGGTGCAGATGCCGGCGCAACTTCCGCTGCGGGCGCTTTTGTTGCCTCAGCTTGCGCTGCCGGCGCGGCAGCAGGGCTGCATGCTGCGAAGGCGAGCATGGCCGCCATGACGAGTAGAAGGGCTGCGATCCATTTGTTCTGTTTCATGATTGTATCATCCTTTCATTTGTTATCCCATATTGATTGCTTTGGTTTTAGTTTTGCTGCTTTGATTTTGTTGCTTGTTTTTGTTGCTTGATTTTGTCGCTTGTTTTTGTCGCTTGTTTTTATTGCTTTGATTTTGTCGCTTTGCTTTAGTTACTCGATCTCATTCGTTCTCTATTTCAAACGGACTCTTTTGTTTCGCCTGTTTCCAAATACAGCAGCTGCTCGATCTC
>DNFZ01000250.1 GCA_003486785.1 Clostridiales bacterium
CTCGGACAGCCTTATCTACCGGATCTTTATAATGCTTTTTTTCAGCAAAGAATGTATAATGGAGACTGTTCCGGGGACAGGCTCGCCAAATGGTATGCATCATACAAAGATCATATTCAACCTGAACTGGACGACGCGGTCATGCGAAAACACTACCGCAGACTGCAGAGCGCGCTCGTAGAAAATCCCGTTTCGCTGCTCGCGCTGATTCGGGCGCTGCGAAACGAAGAGCTGCTGGCACTTTGCGTGTTTACACAGCTTACGTTTTTTTCTTATGACACGGAAACGGAACATATTTGTCTTAACACGAACTGCGCGCCGCGCACGCTCAGCGAGAGCCCGCTCTATCAATTGTTAAACGACCGACAGGAGGCGTAACATGGATCTGAAAGAAAAGATTCGCAGCATACCGGATTTCCCGATCAAGGGCGTTTTGTTTCGCGACATCACCACGCTGCTCAAAGATAAAGAAGGCTATCATGCGCTGGTTGAGACCATTGCGGATTCCCTGAAAGATCGTCAAGTGGATCTTGTCGTAGGCCCCGAAGCGCGCGGATTTGTCATCGGCGCGGCGCTTGCCTATGCGCTCGGCGCAGGTTTTGTGCTTGCGCGCAAGCCCGGAAAGCTCCCCTGCGAAACAATTCGCTATGAGTATGGCCTTGAGTATGGCACGGATGTGCTGGAGATTCACACCGATTCGATTCAACCGGGCCAGAAGGTCGTGATTGTAGACGATCTGCTCGCCACCGGCGGCACCGCGCTCGCGACTGTAAAGCTGGTCGAGCAGGCGGGTGGCGAAGTGGTAGGCTTGCGCTTTGCCATTGAGCTGTGTTCGGAGTTTGACGGACGCACGCCGCTGGAAGGATATGACGTGCAGTGTGTGATGCAGTATTAATCAGCTGCAACTCTCTTTAGATCAACGGTTCGCCGTTGATTTTTTTGACCTTGCATGTATCATTTTTTTCGTTCAGTTTCTGATTTGAATCACGAATTATTACGAAGCAATTCTGAAATATTGCCGTCGATGGTTGACTTATGACGTGAAAAGGCGGTATTCTATAGCCTAATTCCCGGCATAAGGGAAACATACGTTGAAAAAATCGCGAGCGGGAGGAGGTGTGTTTCTATGGATATGCAGGAGCTTATACAGGCGTTCTCAAAGCAGTATTCTCCGGAGCAGACGGAGGTGTTCCAGCGCGCCGTCGATTTTGCATATCAAACGCACTCCACCCAGCTGCGCGAGTCCGGCGAGCCGTATTTCATCCACCCGCTTGAGGTTGCGCGCCTTGTGATGGACATGGGGATGGATGCCTCCAGCGTCATTGCGGCAGTGCTGCACGATGTGGTTGAGGACGGAGACAACATCACCGTAGCGGATATCGAGGAGCGGTTTGGCGCGGAAGTCGCCAAGCTTGTAGATGGCGTTACCAAGCTCACCAAAAGCGGACAGCAGACGTATATCACCAAAAAACAGGAGCAGTCTGAAAATCTTCGAAAGCTCTTTCTCGCCATCGCTGCGGATGTGCGCGTGGTCATCATCAAGCTTGCCGACCGGCTGCATAACATGCGAACCCTAGCGTACTGCAATCCATACAAGCGCATGCGAAAGGCAAAAGAAACGCTTGAGGTCTACGCTCCCCTTGCGCACCGCTTTGGTATGGGCGCCATCAAGGGCGAGATGGAAGACCTCTCTTTTATGTACCTCATGCCGGAGGAGTATGCCGACATCAGCAGACAGTTTCGCGAAAAGCAGGCGGAGCGGCAGGAGACCCTCGACAACGCCAAACGCATCATTGGAGAAGAGCTCGCGGCAGTTGGGATCGAGCCAAGCATCAGCGGCAGACCCAAACACCTATACAGCGTATACCGGAAGATGCAGCGGCAGAACAGCAGCATCGCTGAAATCTACGACCTGATCGCTATTCGCGTCATCGTCGATTCCGTCAATGACTGCTACGCCGCGCTGGGTGTGATCCACGCGGGCTGGAAGCCTCTGCCCGGTAGATTTAAGGATTATATCGCAACGCCAAAGCCGAATATGTATCGTTCGCTGCATACCACGCTTTTAGCGCCAAACGGCATCCCGTTCGAAGTGCAGATTCGCACCAAAGAGATGCATAAAACGGCGGAATACGGCATTGCAGCGCACTGGATGTATAAGGAAGGACGCAATGTGCAGAGCTTGCTGGATCGCAAGACCAGCTGGCTGCGTCAGGTTATCGAGGCTCGTGATACCACGGAGGACAGCAAAGAATTCGTCGAGAGCATCATGAAGGACTTTCTCGGCGAATACGTCTTTGTGCTCACGCCCAAAGGGGAGATCATCGACTTGCCGCGCGGCTCGACGCCGCTGGATTTCGCGTATCGCATCCATACCAACATCGGGCATCATACGCAGGGCGCGCGCATCAATGGCGCGCTTGTGCGGCTCGACTATAAGCTCAAGACAAACGATGTGGTGGAGATCATCACGTCCAACAACCAACCCGGGCCGAGTCTCGACTGGCTGAAGATCGTCAAGACGCAGGCTGCGCGGAATAAGATCCGCCAGTGGTTCAAGAAAGAGAACCGCGAAGGAAACGTCGCCCGCGGCAGAGAGATGCTCGAAGACGCGGCAAAGCGGCAGAACCTCATCATCAGCGACCTGACCAAGCCGGAGTTTGTCAATCCGCTGATCGAGCGGCTCAATGTCAGCGGCATCGACGATATCTATGCGGCTATCGGCTTTGGCGGCATGTCCGCCAGCCAGGTGCTGCACAAGCTTCAAGAGCTCAAGAAGAAGGACGACAAGGCCGCGGAGATCGCTGAGAAAATACGCCGCGGGGACACGGATGAACCGAGCAAAACGCATGTGCCCATCAACGGCATCATCGTCAAGGGAGACCCCGGCATGGCGGTTCGCTTTGGCAACTGCTGCAATCCGCTACCGGGCGATCCGATCATCGGGTATATCACACGCGGGCGAGGCGTTTCCGTGCACAGGGCAAACTGCCCGAACGTTGCCAACCTGCAAAACGATCTGGACCGCATCATCGAGGTCGAATGGGCGATCAACACCAAGAGCGCGTTCAACGCATCTCTGCAGATCGAGGGCGACAACCGTCCCGGCACGCTTTCTTCAATCTCGCAGCAGATTTCGAGTCTGAATGTGAGTATTCAGTCCATCAGCGGCAAGCCGATGCCGGACGACCGGTATATCATCGAGATGACCTTCGAAGTAGCCAACACCGAGCAGCTCAACGTGATCATTCGAAACCTTAAGAAACTCAAGT
>DNFZ01000156.1 GCA_003486785.1 Clostridiales bacterium
CGGGCAAGTCCACGCTGATGAACGTGCTCTCGGGCATCTATCCGCACGGCAGCTATGATGGCGAGTTCGTCTACAACGGCAAGCCCTGCCATTTTCAAAAGATTCGCGACAGCGAAAGCCTCGGCATCGTCATCATCCATCAGGAGCTGGCGCTGGTGCCCTTCCTCTCCATCGCGGAGAATATGTTTTTAGGCAACGAGCGCGGCAGCGCGATGAACATAGACTGGAACGAAACCTATGCAAAGGCGGATGAGCTGCTCGCCATCGTCGGCCTGCGGGAGTCCTCCCACACGCTGATCAAAGACCTCGGCATCGGGAAACAGCAGCTGGTTGAGATCGCGAAAGCGCTCTCGAAAAACGTGCAACTGCTGATTCTGGACGAGCCGACCGCCTCGCTCAACGAGAGCGACTCGATGAAGCTGCTCAACCTACTCAAGGAGTTCAAGAAAAACGGCGTGACGTCGATCATCATCTCCCATAAGCTCAACGAGATCGCCTATGTTGCGGATCAGATCACCATCATCCGCGACGGCGCGGTCATCGAAACCCTCGACATGGCGGAGCAGCAGGTTGACGAGGCGCGCATCATCCGCGGGATGGTCGGCCGCGAGCTCACCAATCGCTTTCCGCGCCGCGAGTCGCACGTGCAGGACGAGGTGGTGCTGGAGGTGCAGAACTGGTCCGTACAGCATGCTTTGTATTCCGATTTGACCGTTGTAGACGACGTATCCTTCAAGCTCAAGAAAGGCGAAGTCGTCGGCATTGCAGGACTCATGGGGGCGGGAAGAACCGAGTTTGCCATGAGCATCTTCGGTAAAAGCTATGGAAACAGCATCCGCGGCACTTTAAAAATCCATGGCAAAGAAGTCACGCTCACCAACGAGCGGGACGCGATCAAGCACGGGCTTGCCTACGTGACCGAGGACCGCAAGGGAAACGGCCTGATTTTGACCAATCCCATCCGCGTCAACACCACGCTTGCACGACTCGACAAGGTCAGCCACCGCCATGTGATCGACCTCGATCTTGAGCACAAAGTAGCCGTCAATATGAAAGAAAAACTCGGCGTGAAAAGCACGACCGTCGAGCAGGCCGTCGGCAACCTCTCCGGCGGCAACCAGCAAAAGGTGCTGCTCGCCAAGTGGATGTTCGCAGAGCCCGACATCATGATTCTCGACGAACCCACGCGAGGCATCGACGTCGGCGCGAAATATGAAATCTATTGCATCATCAACGACCTCGTCGCGGCGGGCAAGTCCGTGGTCATGATCTCTTCGGAGATGCCGGAAGTGCTCGGAATGTGCGACCGCATCTACGTGATGAGCCAAGGCAAGATCGTCGGTGAAATGGACGCCAAGAGCGCGACACAGGAGCGCATCATGTCCAGCATACTCAGTGTAAACAAAGGAGCATAAGCCATGAGCAGCAAAAACGCAGCCCTCTGGGAAAAGGCAAAAAACTTTCTTCTGAAGAACACGATGGTCATCGCACTCGTGCTGGTCTATCTCTTCTTCGTATTTCGTTCGGAGGGACGTATGTTCCTGCCGCAAAACGTCAACAATTTGATCATGCAGAACTCCTACGTGGTCATCCTCGCGGTTGGCATGCTGCTATGCATTCTCACCGGCGGCAACATCGACCTCTCCGTCGGCGCGACAGTCTGCCTTGTTGGCGCGATCGCGGGCGTGCTGATGGTCAATCTCGGATGGAACATCTATCTGGTCATGGTGATCTGTCTGCTTTGCGGCGTAGCCATCGGCGCATGGCAAGGGTTCTGGATCGCATATGTGCGCATCCCGCCGTTTATCGTCACGCTCGCGGGCATGCTGCTCTTCCGCGGTTTGGCGCAGGCGATTCTCGGCGGCCTGACCATCTCCGGCTTCTCGGATCGCTTCCTCTCGATCTTCAACGACTATGTCTACATTCCCGCGCTCGACAGCGGCGCGATCAAGTATTCCAGTATCATCTTTGGTATCGTCTGCTGCATGATCTATATCGTTGCTACCATCTGGACCAACCTCAACAAAAAACGCAAAGGCTACACCGCAGACAAGCCCGCCTCGCTCTACACAAAGATCGCGGCGCTGTGCGGCATCGTGATGCTGCTGATGTACAAGCTCTCGCTCTATAAGGGCGTGCCTTATATCCTCCTCTGGCTCATCGGCATCGTTGCCATCTACACGTACATCACGGCAAAAACCACGTTTGGCCGCCACTTTTACGCACTCGGCGGCAACGAAAAAGCCACCAAGCTCTCCGGTATCAACACCAATCGCATCTATTTCTCGGCTTATGTCAACGTCTCTTTCCTCAGCGCGCTTGCCGCTCTGGTCGTTGCGGCGCGTTTCACCTCCGCAAACCCGGCCGCGGGCACCAACTATGAGCTGGATGCCATCGGCTCCTGCTTCATCGGCGGCGCTTCCGCCTATGGCGGCATCGGCAAGGTCAGCGGCGTGGTCGTCGGCGCGGTGCTCATGGGCGTGCTCAACCTTGGCATGAACATCATCGGCGTGGACTCCAACTTCCAGAGAGTCGTCAAAGGGCTCGTGCTGCTTGCGGCCGTTATCTTCGATGTGGTCAGCAAACGCCGCGCCGTGAAATCCTACGCCTGATGCAGGCGCATACAACCAGACAATCCGTAGGCTAAGCAATCAAAGGAGCAATCGTCATGGCATGCTTTGAGCAAATCAGACCCATCGCTTACGAAGGGCCCAAGAGCAAAAATCCTCTTTCGTTTAAATACTACAACCCCACGGAGATCATCGCCGGAAAGCAGATGAAGGATCACCTTCGTTTTGCGATGAGCTGGTGGCATACGTTTACCTATCGTGGCAACGATCCTTTCGGCAGCGAAACCATCTTCCGCCCGTGGGATGAGACGGCAGACGAGATCGCCCGCGCCAAAGCGCGCGTTTATGCGGCGTTTGAGTTCATGGAAAAGGCGCAGATCGGATTTTTTTGCTTCCACGACGCGGACATCGCGCCGAGACAGAGCAATCTGCTTGAGTCCAATCGCGTGCTGGACGAGGTCGTCGAAGTGATCCGCCAGGAGATGGCGCGCACGGGCATAAAATGCCTCTGGGGTACGTCCAACTGCTTTAGCGACGACAAGTTTGTCCACGGCGCGGCAACCTCCCCAAACGCGAGCGTTTTTGCTTACACAGCCGCGCAGATCAAGAAAGCAATCGAAGTCACGCAGCTGCTCGGCGGCGAAAACTATGTATTCTGGGGCGGGCGCGAGGGGTATGAAACCCTGCTCAACACCGACATATCTCTGGAGCAGGACAATTTCGCGCGGCTTTTGCAGATGGCTGTAGATTACGCCAAGAAAATCGGATTTACAGGACAGTTTCTCATCGAGCCGAAACCCAAGGAACCGACCAAGCATCAGTATGATTTTGACACGGCGGCGGTGCTCGCGTTTCTGCGCAAGTATAACCTGGAACCGTATTTCAAGATGAATATCGAGGCAAACCACGCAACGCTCGCGGCGCATACCTTCCAGCACGAGCTGAACATGGCGCGCATCAACGGCGTGTTCGGCAGTGTGGACGCAAACACAGGCGACCCCATGCTCGGCTGGGATACGGATCAGTTCCCCACCAGCGTGTATGACACCACGCTTGCCATGTATGAGATTCTACTTGCTGGCGGATTCACCTCCGGCGGTTTGAACTTCGACGCAAAGGTGCGCCGCGGCTCCTTCCAGGAAGACGATCTCTTCCTCGCCTATATCGCAGGCATGGACACGTTCGCAAAAGGCCTGCGCGTCGCGGCGAAGCTCGTGGAGGACGGCGTATTTGAGCAGTTTATCGCAAAGCGCTATCAGAGCTACACAGAGGGCATCGGCAAGGACATTGTCGGCGGGCGCGTGGGGTTCTCGGAGCTTGAGGCATATGCGCTCATCCACGGCACGACCCCGAACGAATCCGGTCGGCAGGAATACCTCGAGACGGTGCTCAACCAATACATCCTCGAGAGCTGAGCAAACGAAAATCGGTGCGGCTGCAGATGCGGCTGCACCGTGTACTTTATCCCCTTCGCAAGCGCACAATAAAGTGCCGCTCGCCGTTCACCTGCCTGACGCATAATCATGCTGCTGGGGTGAAATCACGGTGCGCGGCGCGCGGGGAATGCGGCGCAGCCTGACAGGGCAGGTAAGCCCGCCACCGCTGCTCTGGAATGAACGTGCGCAAACGAAGAAACTGCATGTCTGGGCTGCAAGTCCGCATCTGGGCAGTGCGGGCAAGCGTCACGGCAAGCGCTATTGTTTTTCTTCTTTTCTTCTCTCCTCGAATTGTCCCGTTGGGCAGGGGTTGCTTGGCCGTATGGATGACGCGGCAAGGCAGGCTGGGCCCACGGGGCAATTCCATTTTGCGCTGGCAGGCTGATTCGGATCGCGTATGCAACCGGATCAACCTGTTTTTTTGTGCGTATAAAGCTGTTTTTTTACTGTGTGCGGCCATGACGCCTTGATTTTTCCGGATGCTTCCGATATTGTAAACAAAACGATCACGGAAACGGAGCGAATAGGATGACCACGATGCGCAAGCCCGAATGGCTCAAGCGGAAGATCGACCCCGTCGCGGAGGCGCAGATGACCGCACTGCTACGCTCGCTTTCTCTGCATACGGTTTGTGAAGACGCAAACTGCCCCAATCGAAGCGAGTGCTTCAAGAGCAAAACAGCGACATTTATGATCCTCGGCGATGTCTGCACGCGCGGCTGCCGCTACTGTGCGGTTACCAAAGGCGCGCCTCTGCCGCTCGATACAGACGAGCCGCAGCGGATTGCCGCGGCTGCGGAGACGCTTGGGCTTAGGCACGTCGTCATCACGAGCGTCACGCGCGACGATCTGCCGGACGGCGGTGCCGCGCATTTTACAAGCACGATTGAAGCAATCCGCTCGCGCCTGCCACAGAGCACCATCGAAGTACTCATCCCGGATTTTTGCGGCAGCGAAAGCGCGCTGCAGGCCGTCATCGACGCCCGCCCGGACATCCTCAACCACAACGTCGAAACCGTGCCCGCGCTCTACCCGACCGTTCGCCCGCAGGCCAGCTTTGCGCGTTCGCTGGAGCTGCTGCGGCGCGTCAAGCACGCGGGTCTGCATAGCAAGACCGGCTTCATGGTCGGCCTTGGCGAAACCCGCGAAGAGGTGCTCTCGCTCATGGACGCACTCATCGGCGTTGGCTGCGATATGCTCACCATCGGTCAGTATCTGCAGCCGAGCAGGGAGCATCTGCCCGTTTCGGCGTTTATCACCCCCGCGCAGTTTGAAGAATACCGTCAAATCGCGCTGGAAAAAGGATTTCGCTTTGTCGCGAGCGGGCCGCTGGTGCGCAGCTCGTATCACGCCGCAGAAGGCATGGCGCAGATGGAGGTAAGCTTATGATCTATATCACTCCGCCCGACCCGTCAACGCTGCCGGAGCGTTTCCCCGCTTGGCGCGAAAACGACGCAAAATTCTTCTTCGCGCTGGAGAAATACGCCATGGAAGAGCTCGACATCGCGCCCTCCTACTTCCTCTTCTGGCGCACGGCACCAACGTTGATGATCGGCCGCTATCAAAACACGCTCGCCGAGATCAACATGACCTACGCGCGCGCCAACAATGTCTCCATCGTGCGGCGGATCACCGGCGGCGGCACCATCTATACCGATCCGAACGGATGGCAGTTTTCGTTTATCATTCGCCAGCCCGGCGAACAGCGGATTGCGTTTTCCCAGTTCACAAGCCCGATTCTCGAGGCGCTGCGTTCCCTTGGCGTGGACGCGCAGTTTTCCGGGCGAAACGATCTGACCATAGACGGCAAGAAGTTCTCCGGCAACGCCCAGTTCGTCCGCAAAAGCGTCGTGCTGCATCACGGGTCCTTGCTCTTCGATACGGATCTGGAAGCGCTTGTGCGCGCGCTGAACGTCGCCGATGAAAAGATCGTTTCCAAAGGGATTCAGTCCGTGCGTCAGCGGGTGACCAACATCGCAGACCACCTGCCGGAGAAGATGACGAGCCTTCAATTTCGAGATGTGATGCTCTCCTATTTGCTGCGGGACATGGACACCTATACGCTCACTGCGCAGGATATCCGCCGCGTGCTGGAGATTCGCGCCGCGCAGTTCGATCTGTGGGAATGGAATTTCGGCAAGGATCCGGCATTCAACATCACCCGCGAGGGGCGTTTTGCGGGCGGCAAGCTCACGGCGCGCGTGTTTGTGGAAGACGGCGCAATCCGGGACATCCATTTTTATGGCGACTTTTTCGCCAAAGAGGGGCTCGAGCAGCTGCAAGCCGCGCTCGTCGGCTGCCGCTATGAAACAGACGCGGTCTATGCGCTGCTCTCCTCGCTCAATGCGCAGGACTGTTTCTATCAGATCACGCTCGACGAGCTGCACAGCTGCATCATTTGAATTCATAGGCCAATCTGCTGCAAACAAAGACGAGCGCCGCAAAATCAGCGGCGCTCGTGTGCGTTTCGTAAAGCTGCTTTAGGAGATCTTGCAGAGTTCTGCCGCGATTTTCGCCGCCACGCGCGCATTGTGGTAGGCCAGCTGCACGTTGGACGCAAAGGACACGCCCTTTGTGATCTGCTTGATCTTCGCCAGTAAAAATGGCGTAATCTCCTTGCCGCGCACGCCTTTTTCGTCCGCCTCGGCGAGCGCCGCGTTGATCACGCGCTCCATCTCGTCAAAATCCAACGCATATTCTTCCGGAATCGGATTCGCAATCAGCACGCCGCCCTCCAGGCCGAGCGCGCGCTTGGTGTTGATGATGGCGGCAATCTCCGCTTCATCCTTTGCGGCATAGTCCACGCCAAAGCCGCTCTTGCGGCAGTAAAACGCGGGGAAGTCGATCGTGCCGTTGCCGAGCACGGGCACGCCCATGGTCTCGAGATACTCCAGCGTGCGCCCGATGTCGAGAATCTGCTTTGCGCCCGCGCAAACCACCGCGACAGGCGTCTGCTTGAGCTCTTGCAGGTCGGCGGAGACGTCCATCGTCACCTCGCCGCCGCGGTGCACGCCGCCGATACCGCCCGTTGCAAACACCTTTACCCCCGCCATGGCAGCGCAGATCATGGTGGTCGCGACGGTGGTCGCGCCGTTTTTCCGCATCGCAAGATACGTCGCCATATCCCTGCGGCTGACCTTGCCGACGTTTTCCGCGCGGCACATGATCTCAAGCTCCGCAGGGCTTAGGCCAACCTTGATACGCCCGCCGATCAGCGCGGTCGTCGCGGGAACCGCGCCCTCCGCGCGCACAACCTTCTCCACCTCCGCGGCAAAGCCGACGTTTTCGGGATACGGCATGCCGTGGCTTAAAATCGTGCTCTCCAGCGCCACCACGGGCTTGTTTGTCTCCAGCGCCCGCTGAATCTCCGGCAGCACGTCTAAGTATTGTTTGATGCTCATCTGAATCTGTTCCTTTCAGGCGTTGTGATGCTTATAGTCGATATCGATTCCGGTTTTCCCGCACGAGCGCGTCGCTCATGTCCGGGTTGATCGTCGTCATGCTCTGAATTGCGGTAATGCCGGAGGCAAGCGCATAGTCCAGCATCTCCTCCACCGCCAAGCCGTCCACCAGCGCATGGGTAAATCCCGCCATAAAGGCATCCCCCGCGCCGGTTGCGTTCACCATTTTGGAAACGGGGCGCAGCGCGCGAAAGAGCCGGTTCCCGCTGGCGTCTGCATAATAGCAGCCCTTTTCCCCGCGGCTGACGGCGACGCGCTGCACGCCGCGATCAAGCAACGCCTCGCAGGCGTGCTCGATCTGTGCTTCGGTATCCGTCGGCAGGCCGGAGAGGATGCTCAGCTCCATCTCGTTTGGCTTGATGGCGTAGAATTTCCCCGCAATGGGCGCCATCTGCCGCGCGTACGCGGTCGAGACGGGGTCGATCAGTACCGGCGTATTGCCCGCAGTCTCGGTAACAAGATGCTCCAGCAGCGCAACCGGCAGGCACGCATCGCACACGATCGCGCTCGCGTTTTGCAAAATCGCGCTGTTCTGATCCAGATACGCGACTGGCATATCCTCGATTATACGCATATCCGACATGCCCAGCAGCATATCCCCGCGCTCGTCGAGAATGGCGATATAGGAGGAAGATGCCGCCCCGCGTTTGCGCAGCACATGCGCCGTGTCGATGCCCGCAGCACAGCTCTCACGAATGATTTTCTCGCCAAAGAGGTCGTTCCCCACGGCGGAAAAAAGCACAACCGGAACACCCTGCCGCGCGAGGTTTTCGAGGATATTGCGCGTTACCCCGCCGACGGATGTCGCCATATAGCCGGGGTTGGA
>DNFZ01000115.1 GCA_003486785.1 Clostridiales bacterium
CTACTCGATTCAGAAGCAACGCTCCGCTCCGTCTCCTCCACAGCGACCGGTCTATCCGGTGCGGAGGCGCAAAAGCGCCTAGCTAAGAACGGGCCAAACAAGCTCGCTGAAGCCAAGAAGACCCCGCTGCTTGTCCGGTTTTTTCTGCAGATGAAAAACCCGATGATACTCATTCTGCTCGCTGCGGCGCTCATCTCCGGCATCACCGCCGTGATTGAGCACGAGAGCTTTGCGGAAGTGATCATCATCCTCGCCGTCGTCATCATCAATGCGGTGCTCGGCGTGGTGCAGGAGAGCAAGGCGGAGAAAGCGATTGAGGCGCTGCAAAAGATGGCAGCATCCACCTGCCGTGTGCTGCGCGACGGGCAGATTGCGCGCATAAAGACCGAGGAACTTGTCCCGGGCGACGTGATCCTGCTGGAAGCGGGCGACGCGGTGCCAGCGGACGGGCGCATCCTCGAGAGCGCAAGCCTGCAAATTGAAGAAGCGGCGCTCACGGGCGAGAGCGTCCCCGTGAGCAAAGTAGTCGATGCGCTTAGCCCCGGCGAAGCAAAAAGCATCCCGCTGGGCGATCGCAAGAACATGGTCTACATGGCCAGCGTCGTGGTATACGGGCGTGGGATGGCGGTCGTCACCGCAACCGGCATGCAGACGGAAATGGGCAGGATAGCAGACGCGCTCTCCAAGGCCGAAGAAGGGCAAACGCCNNTGGCTCGTGCTCGGCATCTGCGTGGTCATCTTCGGGATCAATGTGCTGCGCTTTCACGGCACGGGTGAGCGATACATTCTAGACTCCTTCCTCATCGCGGTTTCACTCGCGGTTGCCGCTATTCCGGAAGGGCTCGCCGCCGTGGTCACCATCGTGCTATCCATCGGCGTGACGAAAATGAGCCGTCGAAACGCCATTATCCGCAGGCTAACCGCCGTGGAAACGCTGGGCTGCGCGCAGATCATCTGCTCGGNNGCTCGGACAAGACCGGTACGCTCACACAAAACAAGATGACCGTCGTGGAGGACTATGCAGACGATGTCCTGCTGCTCGCCAAAGCCATGGCGCTTTGCAGCGACGCGACGCTGGATGAAAACAACAACGCGGTTGGCGAGCCGACCGAATGCGCGCTGGTCAACTTCGCGGTGACCAAAGCCTTGCTCAAGCCGGCGCTAGAAACGGCCGAACCACGCATAGACGAAGCGCCGTTTGACAGCATGCGCAAGATGATGTCCACCGTACACCGAATGCCGGACGGTTTTGTGCAGTATACCAAGGGCGCGCCGGATGAGGTGCTCAAAAAGTGCGCTTATTATTGGAAGGACGGCAAGGCGCAACCGCTGACAAGCGACATACGCGCGCAGATTCTGGGCGCGAACGCAGCCATGGCGGGCAAAGCCCTGCGCGTACTCTGCGGAGCCATGCGCTTGCATGATGAAAAGCCCGCCGACAACTCCCCCGCCGCGCTGGAAAAGGAGCTCATCTTCTTGGGCCTTGTCGGCATGATCGACCCGGTGCGTCCGGAGGTCACCGGCGCCATTGAGCAGTGCCGCTCCGCAGGCATCCGGCCGATCATGATCACAGGAGACCACCGCGACACCGCCGCCGCCATCGCGCTCACGCTCGGCATCATATCCGATGCATCCGAGGCGATCACCGGCGCGCAGCTGGATGAGATCGATGACGAAACATTCGAAAACACCGTCGGCAACTACAGCGTCTACGCGCGCGTGCAGCCTGAGCACAAGGTGCGCATCGTCAACGCCTGGCGTAAAAACGGATTTATCACCGCCATGACAGGCGATGGCGTGAACGACGCGCCGAGCATCAAGAGCGCGGATATCGGCATCGGCATGGGTATTACGGGTACGGACGTGACCAAGAACGTCGCCGACATGGTGCTGGCGGACGACAACTTTGCTACGATCGTCAACGCTGTGCAGGAAGGCCGCCGCATCTACGACAACATCCGCAAATCGATTCAGTTTTTGCTCTCCTCGAATATGAGCGAAGTGCTGAGCATATTTATTGCGACCATGCTGGGATTTGTGATCCTCAAGCCGGTGCATCTGTTGTGGATCAATCTAATTACGGATTCCTTCCCCGCGCTTGCGCTTGGCACGGAAGTAGCAGAAAGCGATCTGATGCAGCGCCCGCCGCGCGACCCGAATGACGGCGTTTTTTCCGGCGGCGTGGGATTCGATGTAGCTTATCAGGGGTTCTTTGTCACGCTGCTGACGCTTTCCGCGTATTTTATCGGCGAGCGGATTCAAAACGGCGTCTGGGAGATTGCCGACAGCACGGACGGCATGACAATGGCGTTTTTGACGCTGAGCATGGCGCAGATCTTCCACAGCTTTAATATGCGCTCGCAACGGCAAAGCGTGTTTTCTCTCAAACGCCAGAACCTCTATCTTTGGGGAGCGGCAAGCCTCTCGCTCGTGCTCACGCTCGTGGTGCTTTATGTGCCGTTTTTGCAGGAAGCCTTCAGCTTTGAGCACATCAGCTTCTTTGAGTACGGCATCGCACTCGTCCTCGCGTTTATGATCATCCCGCTCGTTGAGATCGTCAAGGCGATTCAGCGGGGTGTTGCGAAGCGAAAGTAGCGGCAATCCCGCCATTCACGCACGGAGCGCACCCAATTCTGGGTGCGCTCTTGCTGCTTGGTTCTTCTAAAGGCAAAGCACCCTCGCGGGTGCCTTGCATCTTGATCGTTGCTTGATTTCTTGTTTCTTACGCTTTGCCGTCGCAGCCGAGCACGGTCGTGATCTTGTGGGAGACCATGTTCTTGATCGCATCGCGCGCGGGCTTGAGGTACTGGCGCGGATCAAAGTGGCTGGGGTTGTCGTGGAAATACTTGCGGATCGTCGCCGTCATTGCAAGCCTAAGGTCGCTGTCGATATTGATCTTGCAGACCGCCATGCGCGCAGCTTCGCGGAGCATCTCTTCCGGGATGCCGATCGCGTCCGGCATGTTGCCGCCGTTTTCGTTGATCATCTTGACAAACTCCGGGATGACGCTGGAAGCGCCGTGCAGCACGACGGGGAATCCCGGCAGGCGTTTTTCCACCTCTTCGAGAATATCAAATCTCAGCTGCGGCTTCATGCCGGGTTTGAATTTGAATGCGCCGTGGCTGGTGCCGATGGC
>DNFZ01000126.1 GCA_003486785.1 Clostridiales bacterium
CAAACGCATACACCGTTTTGAGCAGCGCGTCCTTCGTCAGCCGCAGATCGGGGTGAACCGGCATAATGATGGGATAAGACGACATATTTACGCCCGCGTTGAGCGCGCCCGCGCTGCTTGCGTCTCGGATATCGAGCACCACGAGGCGAACATCCTTGGCCGAACGGTAGACCGCCTCTACATGCGCGGACTTGAGCGTCTTTTTAAACGGCTGGCGAAACGGTAGCAGGCTGTAGCCTTCATAAAGGCTTTGCCATGCATCAGCGTGCGCGCTGTTTGCGACGACGATCAGCTCATATTGCTTAAATTCAAGCTTTAAAAGATTGTCGATCTGCTCGTTCAAGCGACCGGTCACATTTGTTGCAGGCAGTATCAGCGAAACCGGCATGAGATGCTCGGAGTCTTGAAACCGCCGGTAATCGACCGCGCGCAGGGAGCGCACGTGCCGCTTGAGCAGTGCTGTCGATCGTGCGAGCAATATGAGCCGTACAACGCCGGTAAAAAACAGCAGAGCAAGAAAGCCGTAGCAAACATAAGGCAAAACGGCGACGATCTTTGGCAGAGCGGAGTGTAAAACCGATATGAGCTGCATCTATGCCGCCTCCCCTCTCAAAAGCTGCGCGCGATCAAGCGCAAAGCGCATCATCTCCGCCGCAAACCTGTCCTGCGTCTTCTCCACACGCTCCATCAGTTTTTTTTCGTCCGACGTTTTCGCGAGCGCCTCCGCCGCGCGATACCGCACCCACCATTCGCGATCGCACAGCAGCCGAATGAGCGTCTCCCCATCCTCCGCCAGCTCAAATGCGCCAAGCGCGGATGCGACTACCGCGCGCATTTCCCAGCGCGGGTCTTCTGCGCTGATTACCAGATGCGGGTGCGCCTCCACAAAGCGGATCTGCCCGAGCGTGCGCGCGGCATCGATACGCGTGTTGATATGCCCGTGTATCAGGTGCGGCAGCACAAGATCGCCCAGATCTTCATATTTTTGTTCGCCGATGGTCTTGATGCAGGTGCGGCGTATATACGGATCGGAAGCGGAGGTGATCAGCTTTCTGCAGAGCTTTTTGAGATCCCCCGTGTAGATCGAGAAGATTTCTTCCAGCGTGCGAAACGACAACAGCGATGCGATCGTATGATCACGGCAGAGCGCGACGATATCCCGCTCCGCACCCAACAAGCAGAGCGCAAGCATTCCCACGTGCTGCATCTGCGCGGTCGTGCGGCAGCAATAGATCTGTGTGACCACATCCGGCGTGTATTGATTGAGCCGCAACACACCGACGAGCTTGACCACCAGCGCGATCGCCTCTTCATCCACACCGTCGAGTAATTTCTTTAAATACTCTCCAAACCATTCCCCGCCCGCCTCTTTCTGCAGCTTCTCCAGCGCGGCGCCGGAGAGTTCCTCCGCCGTTTCCGCCATGACGATCAAGCCGCGCGCAGAGCGAATGCCGCGAATGTCCGATAGCTGGTTGAGTTTGCCGCCGGGGTTGACCATCTCATAGATGTGGTTCTTCATGCGCTTGGCTTCCGCGGCGCCGGAGATGAGGCAGAGCAGCTGCTCGCGCATCTTCTGCACCCTGTGGCTATTGACCGCGCGTGTGACATGCAGCAGCAACAGCAGCAAAAAGCCGACGATCAGCAGCGTCCCCAGCACGATGGAGAGCGCCCCGATCAGCGATAGTATCATGCTCAAAAGCACCATCCCCCTTCACTTTACCCGCCGCGCGGAGAAGCCTGTCTGCCGCACGGATTTCCTGCGTGCCCGAACCCGGGCGGTATGCGCCGGATGCGTTTCCAGCAGTTCCATTATTTCCAGAAGCCGGGCCGCAGCGTCAAGCGCAGATTATCGTTTTCCGTCGCCGCCTTTTGTAAAACCTGCATGAGCCTGATGCCGTATTCGCCCAGCGCTCGCTCCAGATGCGGCATGCACCGCACGACGATATGCGTCGGCTTGCAAACATCGCCCAAGCAATCGCTCAGCGCGTCAAGGTTGCCGCCGTACCATTTTGGCAGGCGCAGCCGCTTTTTCAGGTGTGCGTGCGCCTGTTCCAGCGTCGTCATCCGCATTGCGTTGAGCACAAGCCTCTTCTCGCGTTTCATATTCGTCTCCCCGCAGCTTTATCATGGCTCTCCATAGAGCAGCTCGAACGATGTGTAGTGATCATCCGTATAGTAGATCAGCCCGTCGTTGGAGAACACGATGCGCTTTGCCCCGCGGCTGTTGCGGTGCAGGGTATCGATGTCACATTCGTAAAACTGCCGCCCGCGTGCCTCCGGCAGCAAACCCTCGTAGTTGCCAAAGCGGTCGCCGCCGATGCATTTGCCGTTGGCGTAGTCATCCAGTCCGCCGCCGCTCCAGCCAAGCGCGCGCGCCTCGCTTTTGGTGATGAAGTTTGCCGGCAAGCGCCCGTAGGTGTGAAGATACAGGCTCACATCCTCCATGGATGTATACGCGCCGTCCTTGTCGATGGCAGCATGCGATTCTGCCGTCGGCACCGTCTCTACAGGTGGCTCCGTCGCCAGGGCTTCCTGGGTTTGTGCTTCTCCGTCGAGCAACACAAGCCCGCTCTCGATCTGCGCCTGCTGTGTTTCCGGCGCCTGCGGAATGTATGCATCGATCAGCCAGACCGCGGCGAGCACGGCGAGGATGACGAGTAGAAGAGCGAGTGTGCGTTTCTTCAAGCGTGCTTGCCTTTCTCCCCGCCCGCTTTCCCAGCAGACATTGGTATTGTTCGAAACTTTTTACTGGATCATGGAAACGTGATAGAGCTTTGCATAGAGCCCGTTTGCCCGCAGCAACTCGTCATGCGTGCCACGTTCGCGCACGCCCTTTTCGTCCAGCACGACGATCTCGTCCGCATGCTTGACCGTNNTGTCCAGCGCGCTTGTCGCTTCGTCCAGAATCAGCACAGGCGGGTTTTTGAGAAACAATCTTGCGATGGAGACACGCTGCTTTTGCCCGCCTGAGAGCATGATGCCCCGCTCGCCTACCTGCGTTTCATATCCATCGGAAAACTGCAAAATCTCTTCATGAATATGCGCGCGCTTCGCCGCCTCAACCACTTCCGTATCCGTAGCGTCGATGCGCCCGTAGCGAATGTTTTCCAGCACGCTGCTGGCAAAGAGGAACACGTCCTGCTGCACAATACCCACGTTTCGTCGCAGGGAGCGCAGCGTCACATCCCGCGTGTCTATGCCATCGATGGTGATGGTTCCGCTGCGCTGCTCATAAAAGCGCGGAATCAGGTGGCAGAGCGTGGTTTTTCCGCCACCGCTCGGGCCCACAAGCGCGAGCGTTTTCCCGGCGGGGATGTCGAGGCTGATATGCGAGAGCACGCTCTTGCCGCCCTCGTAGGCAAATGTCACATCATGAAAACAGATGTCTCCGCGTACGTTCTTAAGTTCTTTTGCGTTCGGGCGGTCTTTGATCTCCGGCTCGATGTCCATAATCTCGCAAAACCGCGAAAACCCGGCCATGCCGAGGATATACTGCTCCGCAAAGGAAGCGAGCCGCTTGAGCGGCTGAACAAACGCCGCAATGTAGAGCGAAAACGTGACCAGCAGGATCGGGTCGAGGCTGCTTTTATAGATCAGATACCCGCCGAGCGCGAGAACGACGAGATTAAACAAGGCGATGAAGAACTCCATCCCGCTGCTGAATAACGCCATGGCGTGGTAAAACCCGTCTTTGGCATGGACAAACTTTGCGTTGCCCCTGTCAAATTTTTCACGCTCATGATCCTCGTTGGTAAAGGCTTTTGCTACGCGCGCGCCGGAGATGGAGGACTCGATATCCGCGTTGATCTCCGCGACGCGCTCCTTGACCTTAAGGGAAGCACTGCGCATCTTCACGCGCAGCCGCACGACATAGTAGAGCGCCACCGGCACGATGCAGAGCAGCGCCAGCGCAAGCCGCCAGTCCACAAACATCATCGCCGTAAACGCGCCAATCACCGTAATGCCGGAGATGAGCACATCCTCCGGGCCGTGATGCGCCAGCTCCGTGATGTCAAACAGATCCGTCGTCACGCGGGACATGAGCTTGCCTGTGCGCACCTTGTCGTAAAACCCGAAGGAGAGCTCCTGAATGTGCGAGAAGATATCCTTTCGGATATCCGCCTCCATCCTTACGCCGAGCACATGCCCCCAGTAGTTGATGATATACAGCAGCAGCGATCGCACCACGTAAGCGACAAATGCGATTACAATCAGGCTGACAAACACACGCACCATCGCGGGCTCTAGCGCCATCTGCGGCAGCAGCGTGCGCAGGATATATTGCGTGAGCATCGGGTAGGCAACGTCGATTCCGGCAACCAGCACGGCGCAGGATAAATCGAGGATCAGCAGGCCTTTATGCCGCCGATAGTAGGAGAAAAACCGTCTTAGCTTGCTCATGCACACATATTAGCAGAATGCGGGTTTAATATCAACCGCCGCTGTACGTCGCGCAAGATACGCGTGTGCTTTGCATTGAAAAAACAGCGCAAATGCGTTACGCTTCATCTATGGAATATGTGCTTCACACCATTCCCCCGATCGTCTCGGCGGAGAGTGAAATTCTCATCCTCGGTACGATGCCCTCGCCGAAATCCCGCGAGCAGGCGTTTTATTACGCACACCCGCAGAATCGATTCTGGGCGGCGCTCGCGCGTGCACTAGACGAACCCGCGCCAACTACAAATGAAGAAAAAACAGCGCTGCTCCTGCGCCATCGCCTTGCGCTTTGGGACGTGCTCGCCGCCTGCGAGATTGCAAGAGCCAGCGACGCCAGCATCAAAAACCCGGTGCTGAACGACATACCCGCGCTGATTGCCTCCTCCCGCATCTTCCGCGTACTCTGCACGGGAGCAACCGCCGCGCGGCTGTATACCCGCCTCGTCTTCCCGCAGACAAAAATCCCCTGCGAAATCCTGCCCTCGCCCAGCGCGGCCAACGCGCGGATCCGGTTGGAGGAGTTGGCAAGGGAGTATCGAAGGGTAATAGTTCAATGTAACACTGTTGGTATTTAGGATTCTTCATTTCACGTGATTGTCTTGTAATTCCGTCTTTGAGCACTGCTTCGTACTATAAATAATCATACTCCAAATCCAATTATGCAAAATATGCATGATTTCCAGTTGTCTAATTGTGAACAGTTTGTTATGATAGCTGCATGGAAAATTCGCTCAATCGCGTCTTCCTTGCGCTCAAGGGACTCGATGTCAAATGCAACGTACCGCTCTCCACCCTGACGAGCTTCCGCATCGGCGGCCCGGCAGCGATGGTTCTGCGCCCGCACAACGCGGAAGATATTCGCAAGACGATTCAGGCATGCAGCCAGTTTGTCACCCCTTTTTGCATCCTCGGCAACGGCACAAACGTGCTGGCGCCCGACGCGGGCTACCCCGGCGTGATCATCCGCATCGATACGCCGCTGACCACGCCGCTCTTTGTGGACACCACCGTCACCTGCCCCGCGGGAACAGCCCTCTCCGTGCTTGCGCGCGAGAGCGTCAACATGCGCCTGATGGGGCTGGAGACGCTCAGCGGCATCCCCGGCACGGTCGGCGGCGCGGTTGCGATGAACGCGGGCGCTTACGGCGCGGAGATCCGGCATATCATTAAGAGCGTGCGTATCCTCCGCAACGGGCGCGTGCTGGATGTTGAAACAAACAAGAATGACTTTGGAAACCGCACCAGCAAATATACCGCTCCAAGTACCGTTGTGCTCTCGGCAACTTTTCAGCTTGAGCATGACGACGGCGGCGCAAAAGAGCGCATGCTCGACACCACGCGCCAGCGCAAGGAAAAGCAGCCGTTGAGCCAGCCCAGCGCGGGCAGCGTATTCAAGCGCCCCAAGGGCAGGTTTGCCGGCGCGCTCATCGAAGGATGCGGCCTCAAGGGGTTCTCGGTTGGCGGCGCGCAGATCAGCCCCATGCACGCCGGCTTCATCGTCAACAACGGCAACGCGACCGAGCGGGACGTGCTTGAGCTCATCTCCATCATTCAGAAGCGAGTGTTCGACGAAACAGGCGTGCAGCTGGAGCGGGAAATCAAGCTGCTCAGCGAGCTATAGCATAAAGGCTTATCAATCTTCGACCAAAGGACAGAAGGATGTATCTTTTAATCGTGACAGGCCTTTCCGGCGCGGGAAAATCCCTTGCCCTTCGTTGCCTCGAGGAGCAGGGCTATTTTTGCGTGGACAATCTGCCCTCCTCCATGCTGCAGGAATTCGTCAACACCTGCAAAAGCGCAACCCCGGCGATCGAGAAAGCCGCGGTGACCATCGACAGCCGCGAAAGCCTGCTCTCGCACACCTCCGCCGCGATCGCGGCGGCGTTCGACGCGCTCGACACGCCGTATGAGATGCTCTTTCTCGATACGCGGGACGATGTGCTCATGAAGCGCTACAACGAGGTGCGCCGCCGCCATCCGCTTGGCGAGGCGGGAGACGCGGCGACGGGCGTCAAGCGCGAGCGCGTGTTCTTGCAGCCGCTGCGCGACCGCGCGAACTATATCCTGGACACCAGCGACGTCAAACCCCAGAATTTTCCGGGGCTGATTGCAAAGGTTTTGCCGGAGTACGAGTGCAAGTGCATGACGCTGCTGTTTTGCAGCTTTGGCTACAAGCGCGGCGTGCCCGTGGATGCGGATTTCGTGCTGGACATGCGCTTTATCACCAATCCGTTCTATATCCCCGAGCTGCGCCCGCTCTCCGGTCTGGATGAAACGGTGAAAAGTTTCGTGCTGGGGCAGCCCTCGGTCGCGCCCTTTTTCGACGGCATAGAGCAGATGCTGCATACGTTGATCCCGCTCTATGAGGAGCAGGACAAGCACATCCTGCGCGTATGCTTCGGCTGCACCGGCGGGAGGCACCGCTCCGTCGCCGCTGCGGAGGAGATGGCGCGAAGATTCATCGACAGCGGTATGCACGTGCGCATCTATCATCGCGACCTCACGACGGAAGCGTCCGACATTCGCGAGCGCTTTTCCAGCGACTGAACTTGTCGCACTGCGGTCTTTCTGCCCAGCGTCAATAGTCGGGTCAAGAAGTAAACGAAGCGTATCAAAATGGGCTCAACGTCAATCGTTGGGGTAAACGGTTAACTAAGAGCAATAATGGGTCTCAACGTCAATCGTTGGGGTAAATTGTAAACTAAGAGCAATAAAGGGTCTCAACGTCAATCGTTGGGGTAAATTGTAAACTAAGAGCAATAAAGGGAGCTGGGAGCGAGAGCGAACCGCTCCCTTTCAATTTTGATCGCGAGAAGGGTTCGATTGTGAATGCATCTGAAATTTCAATCGCCGAGATTTGATGAAAAAACACTCAAGCGCCCCTCTTGCAGCGGTTGTATCGTTGTCCGGTAAAAATACCGCATTTCTTCGTTTGTGAACGGATGGCTCGCAAGCGCATTGAGCGACTTGTGATGCATAGTTTCCCTCGTCTTTTTGCGCGTTCCAACGCTTTGAATCCTTCATAAAAACATTTTAGCATTCTTGCATGCAATCGTTTTCGCATTTATAATAACTAGGGAAGACTGTTTCGCAATATTCAATGAACGATTCAGAAGTGATAAAGAAACGACGGTTTGCTTTGCGTCACAAAACGCTCTCTTAAGATGCAACCATAACGAGCCGGCTGCTGTGTATGCAGGCATAGAAAACGGAGGGGGATGGCATGGATCAGATGCAGAAAAAACCTTTGCATCTCACAAAAACGCTCCTTGAGCGTCTGTTCCAAGCGCCGGATATCAATACCTATCTGCGCGAAAATGCATACGAGATGGCGATGCCGACATTTGATCGATTCATACTCTCGCTGTGCGACGAGCGTTCGCTCTCCCGCGCTGCTGTGATTGATCAAGCCGGTATCCCGCGCAACTATGGCTATCAGCTTTTCAACGGCATAAGGAAGCCGTCGCGCGATAAAGTCATACAGCTCGCATTCGGGTTCGGGCTGGATGTTGACGACGCGCAGGAGCTCTTGAAGATTGCACGGCAAGCTCCACTCTACCCCAAAATCCCAAGAGATATCGTGATTCTTCGCTGCTTGCATGAGAGGCGGGCCATATGGGAGGTGCAAAACGCGCTCGACGACATGCAGCTGACCCTGCTTGGGAGGGAGGACAAGTATGAGTGACACGCGAACAGCCGGATATAGCTTTGCATTCGACGATTCCCGTTACCCCACCGCTTTCTTTGCGGACTACGAAGCACTCACCTGCCTTTCCGTCAGCGCAAGCACCGAGACGCTGCACGTGCGAAACCGCACGACGGGCGGGCATTTCCTTGCCAAGTGCTATTGGGATGAGAGCCGCTCTTCCGGTGTGACGGAATCCGCCGTTTTGAAGAAGCTGAACCATCCCGGCATCCCCAAGTTTGTTGCGGAATATCAAAACGAAACCATGCTCTGCGTGGTGCGGGAATACCTCGAGGGCATGCCGCTGCATGTATTCGCATCCGAATCACCTCCTACGCCTAGTCAGTCCGTCGCAATCGCTTCGGAGATCTGCGATATTCTCGCCTATCTGCATCGCCAGTCGCCCCCCATAATTCACCGCGACATCAAGCCGCAGAATATCATCATCGATCCCGCGCAAAAAGCCTGGCTCATCGACTTTGGAATCTCGCGCGAATACGACGAATACGCAAGCAAGGATACGGCGTGCTTCGGCACGGTGGATTTTGCGCCGCCCGAACAATACGGCTTTTCGCAAACCGATCACAGAACCGACATCTTTTCGCTTGGCGTACTGATCGGGTGGCTGCTCACCGGCGAATCGCAGCCGAGAAAAGCGATGCCAAAGCTCGTGTCGCCGCGGCTGCAAAAAATCGTGAAAACCTGCACCGAACTCACGCCGGATCGCCGCTACGCTTCCGTCCAACAGGTGAAAAAAGCGCTTCAGCGCGCGGACGGGCATGTGCAAAAGCGCATTTTTCGCGTTGTCTGCTGCCTTGTGGCTTCCATCACCTGCCTCAGCGCAGGATTCTGGATCGGACGGTATACCGGCTATACCCCCGCGCTGTTTGCCCCGAAGCGTGTGTCGTTTGAAGAGCCTCTCATCGAGCAGGCTGTGCGCCGTTCGCTGGGGCTGGATCAGCATACGCTGATTTCGGAAGACGACTTGCTGAGCGTCACCGAGCTGTATATTTTCGGCAACCGGGCATCGTTGAATCCGGCGGAATACGCCGCGGCGCAACAAGGCATGGGCTTACAGGATGCGAGCATCCGCAACGGCGGTATTCGTTCTGTGCAGGATCTCACGAAGCTAAAGCACCTCAAGATCATCCGCATCGCGCTGCAGGATGTTTCGGATCTATCTCCGCTTGCCAATCTCCCTTCGTTGGAATTCATAGACTTGAACCATAACCCGATCGAGGACATCACACCGCTTGCCAGCCTGTATTCCCTGCGCGAGCTGTGTGTATTCGACTCCCGCGTGAGCGATTGTTCAGCGCTCTCCTCCTGTCCTCTGCTGGAAACCATAGACGCCGGCAAAACGCGCGTCACCTCGCTGGAAGCCTTTGCCGAAATCACCGGTCTTAAATGCCTCAAGCTACGGAATGCATCGCTTGCCACACTTGACGGCATCGGCGCGCTGGCCGGGCTGGAGCAGCTGGAGCTGACCGCCGTGCGGGATGGCAACCTCGCCCCGCTCCTTACGCTCCCGCTTCTGAATGAGGTTTTCCTCAGCGAAAGCCTGCGCGAGGAAGCGGCGCGCGATCTGCCGGATGCGGCATTTCGAATCACATTTTTTTAATTGTCAGTTCACAAAGACAGTTTGCAACGTCTTCACTCGACTATTAAAAACAAAACGATCTGTTTTCGTGCCAAAAAACCTGAATGTGTGCAGCCTGCATACCGATTCAGGTTTTTGTTGTGTTACAGTTCAATCAATAGAAACGCGCGCGATTGTGCGCGGCAAGAAAGGGTATCGATCATGAAAAGAGGTTTGTTTATAAAAAATGTACTGCTAGTCTGTCTCGCTGTT
>DNFZ01000261.1 GCA_003486785.1 Clostridiales bacterium
GTATCTGCGCAGCAGCGCAAGCGCAAAGTATTTCGCGGGATTCCCGATCGGCTTCAACGTCGCCATCGGCGGTCAGGACGAAGCGGGCAAGTCGGCCGAAAACGAGCTGACCTATCTCTTTCTCCGCGCACAGGAGCACCTGCTCCTGCCACAGCCGAACCTCTCGGCGCGCGTGTTTTCAGGCTCGAGCGAGCATTTCTTAACCCGCTGCTCGGAAGTGGTCGGAAAAGGCAGCGGTATGCCGCAGTTTTTCAACGACGAAGCGGTCATCCCTGCGCTCAAGAGCAAGGGTATTTCGGATGAGGACGCAAAGAATTACGCCATCGTCGGCTGCGTGGAGCTCACCACCATGGGCAACAACCTCGGCTGGAGCGATGCCGCAATGTTCAACCTCGTCAAGGCGCTGGAGCTCGCGCTCAACGACGGCGTCTGCACGCTCACCGGCAAGCAGATGGGCGCGCATACGGGCACGCTAAAAGATTTTGGCAAGTATGAAGACGTCATCGCCGCGCTCAATGCACAGGTAGATTTCTTTTTTGAACGCATGATCCGCTGCTGCGAGATGGTGGAAAAAGCGCACGCAGAGCTGCTGCCTTCGCCGTTTCTCTCGTGCGTGATCGACAACTGCATGCAAAACGGCATCGACGTCACCGCGGGCGGCGCGCACTACAACCTCTCCGGCATTCAGGCGATTCAGTGCGCCAACATTGCAGACAGTCTCGCCGCGCTCAAGACGCTGGTCTACGACCAACAGCTCGTCGATCGCGCGGAGCTGCACAAAGCTCTCGTGCATAACTTTGAAAACGCGGAGCTGCTGCGGCTTCGGATGCTGAACAAGGCGCCGAAGTACGGCAACGACATCGACTGGGTGGATGCCATCGCCTTCGACTGGGCGCGGGATTTCGCCGGGCGGCTGAGTGCGTTTACAAACGTGCGCGGCGGCCCATATCAGATGGGGCTTTACACCGTTTCCGCGCATGTGCCGATGGGGCAAAACGTCGGCGCGACGCCGGACGGCAGATTCGCCAAAGAGCCGCTGGCAGACGGCGGCATGTCTCCCGTCTACGGGCGGGACGCAAAAGGGCCAACGGCAGTGCTCAAGAGCGTGTCCCGCATCAGGAGCGAATACGGCAGCAACGGCACCTTGCTGAACATGAAGTTTTTGCCGCGTTTGTTTCAAACCGAGCTGGGAATCGCGAAGTTTGTGCGCTTGCTTCGGGCGTTTATCGAGCTTAAGATCATCCACGTGCAGTTCAACGTGGTCAATCGCGAAGACCTGCTTGCGGCGCAACAGCAGCCGGAGCGCTACAAGAGCCTGACCATCCGCGTGGCGGGGTATACGGCATATTTCACGGAGCTGGCGCCGGATCTGCAGCGGGAGATCATCGAGCGCACGGAGTTCTCGGATATATGATCGCGGCGAATGATTTTAACAGCAAGCGAATTTCGATTCTATTGATAGTAGGCGGCTGCTTATGATAACCGCGAACGTATTCGACATCAAGCGCTTTTCGATCAACGACGGAGACGGCATCCGCACGACGATCTTCCTCAAGGGCTGCCCGCTTGCCTGCAAATGGTGCCAGAATCCGGAGGGGTTGATCCCCGAAATCCGGCTCTGGTACGCGAGAAACATCTGCGTTAGCTGCAAGAGCTGCATCGTTGCCTGCGAAGAAAATGCGCTACGCTGGGATGATCGCGGTGTCGCCATCGACCACGCATCCTGCACCCGCTGCAGCGAATGCGTCGTCGCGTGTCCTACCGGAGCCATCCGGTTCGACGCGCGGGAGATGAGTGTGGCTGAAGCGCTGGAGGAGATCAAGAAGGATCGACCCTTCTACGGAACCGACGGCGGCGTGACGCTCTCCGGCGGAGAATGCATGGTTAGTCCCGCATTTTCCCTCGGCGTACTGCGCGGCTGCCGCGAGTGCGGCATCAACGCACAGATCGAAACAAGTCTCTATGCGCGGCCGGAAATCGTAGATGCGTTTGCCGAAACAACGGACAAGATCATTGCGGACATCAAGCTCATCGATCCCGCGCGGCACTACCTGGCAACCGGCGTGGACAACGCGCTGATTCTGAGCAACATTCGCAGGCTGGCACAGCAGGACACAAATCTTCTCATCCGCGTGCCGCTGATTCCGGGATTTACGGACGACGAGGAGAATATGCGCGGCATTGCCAAATTTGTCTCTTCTCTCGGCAGAGACATTCCCGTGGAGCTACTGAACTTTAACCCGATGTGCAGGGAAAAGTATGAATCCCTGCGGAAGACGTATCAATTTGACCCCGACGAGCGCGAGATACCGCAGCAGCGGGTAGATGCGCTCAAGCAGATATTGACCGACTGCGGTCTAGTAGCAATTTAGGATGGACACGATAGATGAACGCAAGAGTGCAGGAGTTTCTGGAAAAGGCCGCGCGCGGCGAGAATGTGTATATTTCAGATGTGCGGCGGGCGTTTTCCGAAGCGGAATGCAGAATCATCTGCGATCTTACCCTCGTCATCGGCGGCTGCAAGCGCTGGGAGATTCGCATTCCCGCAGCCGTGGAAGCGCAGGAAGCAAAGTTTGTCCGCGAATATTTTTACGCGACGCTCTATAATATCCTCTCGACATTCGGCGGCGTACAAATGACGCTTTCGATTCAGCCGGAAGACGATTTCTCTAAAACGCTTTGTGAAACGCTGGATGATGTCTTTCAGGTGCATATCCCCAAGAGCAAGCGCCGAGGCTACGGCAAGTGCCTGAACGTGACCGACCGCATCAACGCGGCGCAGGGCAAGCCCGTCTTCTCGTTCGCGATCACCAAGCAAGTGCTTCCCGCGCTACCCGCAGAGGTGCAGCAGCACTCCAACGCGGTCTCCACCTGCCGCGTTGCCGTGGAAAAAGCGAGAAACGCCAGCATCTGCGGCATCGATATCGGCGGCACGGACATCAAGGTGGTCGGCATTTCGGGCAGCAAGATCGTCGCCGTCAAGGAGTATGACTGGTTTCCGGCCGAGATGACGCGGATGGAGCAGCTGATCGAGCCGATTCTATTGATGGCGCGGGTGATGCGCGCGGCGATGTCCCTGCCCGATACGCCCAAAGCGGCGGCGCTAAAGGAGCAGATGCTCAAAAAGGGCGTCTCCGACGAGGCGATGCAGAGCGCAGTGGACACTTGCCGGACGGTCTACGGCGAAGCGCCGCTGCTCGACGGAATCGGCGTTTGTTTTCCGGATGTGGTGATCGACGACAAGATCGTCGGCGGAGAAACGTATAAGACGCGCGGCATCCGAAACGCTTCGGCAGACTACGAGAAAGCGGTTTTGCTGCTTACCTCGCTCAAGAGCATGTTGCTTGCGCAATGCAAATCCCACGGCAGGGTGCATCTCTCCAACGACGGCTCGCTTGCCGCCTACACCGCTGCGGTCGAGATTGCGCACTCCGGCGAGGCGGACAGTATTGCATCCGGTGTATTCGCGCACACGCTCGGCACAGAGCTTGGCACGGGCTGGATCGACGAGACGGGCGAGATACCGCCCATTCCGCTGGAGGTTTACAATTGCATCATCGACCTTGGCAATCATCCCGCGCGCGCCTATCATGAGCTCGACGTGCGCAGCGTAAACAACTTCAACACCGGGCTATCAGGAACTCTGCAGAAGTATTGCAGCCAGAGCGGCGCATATCGCCTCGCGCTGCGCATCCTGGGAGAACAATCGCCCGCGCAGCTTGCGGCGCTCTTCGACAAAGGGTTTTTAGAGCGCAGGGATGACGGCGTATTCGTCCGCCAGACGCCGAGCGACATGCGAAAGCCGCTCTTAGAGCACCTGATGCGGCTGGCTGCCGACGGCGACGTGGCAGCGGAGGAGATTTTCCGCGAGATCGGCGAGTTCCTCGCGGTGACGTTTGAGGAAACCGAGTGGATGCTCGCGCCCAGGAGCCGCGCGCGGATTCTCTTCGGCAGGTTCGTCAAGCACAAGCGCTGCTTTGACCTGATGCAGCAGGGCGCAAGCGCGCGAAACGACGTGCGGTTTGTCGCGGGCGACGGAACCCTCGCGTTCACACCCGTGATGCTCGAACTCAAGAACGACCCCGTGCACACGGTGGCGCAGTTCGGTCAGGCGGTGGGAGCTGCATATTTCGCGGCATCGCAGCTATAAAAACAGAACAAGCAGGAATCGACGGAGGGTATATATATGAAGGAACAGAATTATCTGGACTGTCTCGTCGGTGTGATCGGCCATCCCGCGGCGGAAAACCCCGGCGTGGTGATTCAGGAGGCGGCATTTCGCGCGCTGGGACTGAATCTCTGGCGGTTTCTGACCATCGACGTCGATCCGGATAAGCTCGAGGACGCGATCAAGGGGCTGAAAGCCTTCAAGATGCGCGGCATCAACTGCACCATTCCGCACAAGATCAACGTGATTCCATACCTCGATGCGCTCTCCGAGAGCGCGCGCCTGATCGGAGCGGTGAATACCATCGTCAACGACGGCGGCAGGCTTTTCGGCGACAATACGGACGGCAAGGGCTTTATGGAGTCGCTGCGGGAAAACGGCGTTGACCCCAGCGGCAAGAAGATCGTTATCCTCGGCGCAGGCGGCGCCGCGCGCGCGGTCAGCGTGGAGCTGTCTTTGGCGGGCGCGGGCAGCATTACGATCGTCAACCGCCCGGAGGACGCGCATCTGGCGAAGGGCCTCATGGAGCTGCTGGGTAAGATCATCCCGAACAACACGCTTGTTTCTTGGGATCACGCCTATTTGGTGCCTGCGGACACGGATATTCTCGTGAACGCGACATCTATCGGGCTCTATCCTAACATAGACGACATCCCCAACATCGATCTGGACACCATTCTGCCGACGATGTTTGTGCAGGATGTGATCCCAAATCCCGCCATTACGCCGTTTTTACGCGCGGCAGAGGCGCGTGGCGCCCGCTGGAACACGGGAACGGGCATGCTGATCAACCAGGCTGCGCTCAATATTGAAATGTGGACGGGAAGAAAGCCCGACAAAGCGGTGATGCAAAAAGCCCTGCAGGAGGCACTGAGTTGACCGCTGGATAAACGTTCCTTGCAATCTCACTACGGAATAAGCAGACGTTATGCTTGTAAATAAGCGTGCCGGTTGCTTAAATAAAAGGAGGAAGAAACAGAATGATCAAGAAGATTCTCGTACTGCTCATGGCTCTCATGATGGTGTTCGGCGTGTTTGCCTGCAAACCCGCTGCATCGACGGAAACCGCGGCGCCCGCGGATGCTGCCAAGACCTACAAAGCCGCGTTCATCACGCAGGCGCTCTCCAACGAATCGCAGGCCTATGCCTGGAAGCAGTTCCAGCAATACGCAGGCGAATACGGCTTTGTAATGGATGTTTTTGAAGGACAGAACGACGTTCAGAACGAGGCGAAAGCCGTCAGCACCTGCATCGCGCAGGGCTACGATGCCATCTTCATCAACCCCAGCGACATCAACGCGATCGTTCCGTCCCTGATGGAGGCCAAGGAAGCCGGCGTCATCGTCGGTATGTTCTCTTCGGATCTGCCGGCAGAATCGCAGCAGTATCGCGATTTCTTCTGCGGCGTTGACGACACCATGGCGGGTCAGACCGGCGGACAGGCGTTTGTCGATCATTTCCCGGATGGCGCGACCATCGTGGAAATCGGTGGCCAAGCAGGCCATGATGCGCAGATCAAGCGCGCCGGTGGTTTCCGCAAAGCCATTGAAGGCACCAACATCACGCTGCTCGACTCGCAGAACTGCTCCGGATGGGTCACTGCGGATGCCATGGCCATCATGGAAGACTTCATCGTGAAGTACGGCGATCAGATCCAGGGCGTGTTCTGCCATTGGGACAACGGCGCGGCGGGCATCATTCAGGCGCTCAAAAACGCCAATATGAACGATGTTTACCTCGTTGCAGTCGATGGTTGCCGCGCGGGCTATGATCAGGTGAAGGCCGGCACGCAGGCGGTTTCCATCGGCCAGAGCTTCACCAACATGGCCATCCAGAGCCTCAAGTGCGCCCAGGCAAAACTGACGGGCGGCACGTATGAAGCGGTCAACTTCATCCCGCTCGACGTCGTCACCAAGGAGAACGTGGAAGTTCTTCC
>DNFZ01000204.1 GCA_003486785.1 Clostridiales bacterium
GGTGGCCGCCGTCGTCCATATTCATCAGCGGGTTGATGTTGAGCAGGGAGCCGACGACAAACGCGGTCGGCGAAATGCGCCCGCCGCGCTTATAGTGCGTCAGGTCGGTGGAGAAAAACCAATGGTGCAGATTGAGCTTGTTTGCTTCGATCCACGCGGCGGATTCCGCCAAAGAAGCGCCCGCGTCCCGCATATCCGCCAGCGCATCTACCATCAAGCCATAGCCTGAGGACGCGCCGAGGGAATCGACGATGGTCATCGTCCGCTCGGGATAGCGCTCCCGCAGCTCTTCCTGCGCCAGCAGTGCGCTGGCATAGGTGCCGGAGAGGCCGGAGGAGAAGGAGAGGTGCAAAATGTCCTTGCCTTCCTTGAGCAAAGGCTCAAAAAACGCGATAAACTGCGCGGTGTTCACAAGCGAGGTTGTGGGCATTGCGCCCGCGGCAATTCGCGCGTAAAACTCGTCAAACGGCATGCTCTGCCCCAAATCGTCGGCATATTCCACGCCGTCCATGGTGAAATGGAAGCAGACATAGGGGATGTTTCGTTGCGCGAAGTATTCCTTTGAAAGATCGGCAGTGGAGCAGCAGGTCAGAACATATGAGGGCATACGTTACCTCCTTATGATGTGTTAGTGTGCAGCAAAAAGACGCCTGATCGATTGATTCACGACATCAGATTGCTGAGAAAAACCAAAGGGGATCAGAACGACATGATCACGCCTTTTTCGTTTGCGTAGAGCGAGCTCACGCCGCGCGTTGGCAGCACGAGAATTTCAGCAAAGCCGTAGCGCCGCTCGACCTCCGCCTTAAGCTCCTCGGCGAGCGTGGGGTTGTTGCAATGGGTGATCACGAGGCTCTGTCCTTCGGTGCTGCGCCCGTCGGTCTGGATCGTGTCCGCAAGTTTTTTAACCACCTGCTTCCAGCCCTGTACATGCGAAAACAGAGAGATGTTGCCATCCCCGTCCGCACCCATGATGGGGCGGATGTGCAGCGTGGAGATGATGGTTGCGGTGATGCGGTTGAGCCTGCCGTTTTTGTAAAGGTTGTCGATGTTGTCCAGCACGAAAAACGTGCGCATCTGCTTGATGAAGGCTTCGATGCGCTGTATGATGTCGGACTTTTCCAGCCCGTCCTGAATGAACTTGCGGATTTTGAGCACCAGTAGCACCTCGGCTGCCGCCGCGCTGCGCGAGTCGAAGACGTGCACCTTCGCGCCCGCTTCTTCGGCGATTTCCTTGCCCGCCATCGCGCTGGCGTAGGAGCCGGAAAGGCTGCTGGAAAGCGTAACGGCAAACGCATCGTCCGTGCCGAACGCCTCGGCATACGCGCCGGGGGAGGGGGCGGCGGAGCCGACGCGGCCCTTGCAGGCGTGCATGCGCGCCATGAAGTCCGGCAGATCGAGCGCGTCGTCGTCCGTGTAGGACTCTTCCGCGAGGGTGAGCGTGAGCGGAACGCTTTTCACGCCCCATTCGGCGCGGAGTTCCTTTGTCAGGTCGCAGCAGCTGTCGGCAACGAGCGTATACTTCATGTGCGGTATCTCCATTTTCCAATTTTTGCTTTGTGCAAAAACATGATAAATCATCATATCAGCCTACTCTCACGCCAGTCTCAATAGAAGTTCAATTCAGATTCAACTCCCACGTGCAGGTGTTTTGTTTTTGCCCATAAAACAGCTCTGCACTTTACCCTTGCGCACAATCGCGGAACCGGAACCCCTGCGAAAGAAAAAACGGCTCTCCGAGTCTTTCGGAAAACCGTATTTCGCATATACAAATGGAGCGTAGGTTGCGTATTACCGCCGGTTGAGCAGGCGCGCGACAATCGGACGCTGCACCGTGATGATCCCCTGCGGGCAAAACTCCTGGCAGCAAAAACAGCGGATGCATTTCTTGGTGTTGATCATGGCGCGACGCTCGCGCATGGTGATCGCGGCGGCAGGGCAGACCGTCTTGCATTCGGCGCAGCCGCTGCAACGCTCGCGCGCGATCTTCGGGCGGCTGGCAAACATGCCGGAGAGGACCTTTGCGATCGTCGCATCCTTGGAACCCCAGAGCGTCACCTCGTGCTTGGGCGTGAGCTGAAAATCGGGGATCACAAACGAATCAAGATCGCCGAATATACGCAACGCGGCAACGTCCGCCGGGACGAGCCCGCGGCTGACCGCGGCCTCAAGCGTCGGCACATCACGCGGTTTCAGGTTCATCAGATGCGCGCCGGCAAGGTCGAGCGCGTGCGGGTTGCAGGACGCGAGAATTGCGCCCATGAAGCGCGGACTCCCGCCGGAAGGGCCGTTTCCCTCCATGGTCATGACCGCGTCGGCAATCGAGAGGCGCGGCTTGCACCACTCGCAGACATCCACGAGCATATTGGCAAACGCTTTATGCGTGTTGTAGCGATAGTGGTATTCGGACTTACGCATGCCGGGCACAGCGCCAAAGAGGTTCTTGCACGCACCGGTAAACGCCATAAGCCCGTGTGTTTTCATCTTGCAAAGATCGATGACGGCGTCCGCCTCGATGAGATAGTTGGTAATCTGGAATTCCTTTGCCGCAACGGCTTCGGGATAAGAGACATCAAATATAGAAAAATCGTCGTTGAGCGCTGCGCCCGCCTCCAGCACCTGACGCATACCTGTTCCGGAGTAAACCGCTGAGAGATAAGTCGCGCTGAACGGCCCGCCAGGGCTGTCGCCCACCACGACACCGGCGCCGCGCTCGATGAGCAGTTCGGACAATGCGGTGGCAACCTGAGGGTGAACGGTCGCCGCCTTATCGGGCTTGACGCGCATCATCATATTGACCTTGACGGCGATCTTCATGCCGGGGGTTACCCAGTCGAGCCCGCCGATGGGTTCCAGCGCGGCAAGCAGAGCATCTTTTACAGACTTGGGGTCATAGGATTCACAGCGCGCAATAGAGACGTCACAATTCATTCGTTTCTCACGATCTTTTTTTCATTCGTTGCTATATTTGGCTATAAAACAGCAGCGCATA
>DNFZ01000174.1 GCA_003486785.1 Clostridiales bacterium
TTGCGCCCTCCTGCAGGGGTGAACCAAGCCCGGTGATATCCTCTGTGTCCTGATATTCCAGATCCGCGCCGCAAGCGAACATAGAAACGATCATCAGTGTTGCGAGAATCAATAAGAGGACTCTTTTTGTTTTCATACTTACCTGCTTTTTTGTGTCGATTTCGTTCTCTTTTCTCAAAATGCAGGGCGAGCGCAACTGTCCCTTGAGATAATTTATCATTCTGCTGTTGTATTGGCAAGCGTGTTTTGAAAACCGGATCTGTTGTGCGCAGCAATCGCGATGCCAATTGCCGTGGTTGTTTTTGCATATGGCGGATATCTGCTGTTTCTGAATCAATTTGAGCAGTTGCGAAAACAACATGCAATGCTTTGCGTCTTTTCGCGACGTTGCGAAACGCCAGTTGAAAGGCGTATAATGTAGTGACGAAATATAAATCAAACGACAATGGAGACAGCACAAGATGGCACATATCGACGACGCGAAGCGAATCCACCTCATCGGCATCGGCGGCTGCAGCATGAACGGGCTTGCGTTGATCCTCAAGTCCCAGGGGCACGAGGTCACCGGCTCCGACCGGGAGCGCACGCAGTTTACCGACGCGCTGGATCACGAGGGCATCCGCTACAGCATCGGCCACACGGGCGAATACGTCGACGGCGCGGAGCTGATTGTCTATTCCGCAGCGATCAAGCCGGACAACCCCGAGCGCGTGCTTGCGCGCGAAAAGGGCATTCCGGAGCTGGAGCGCAGCGTGGCGCTGGGTCAGATCAGCGAGCGCTACGAGCAGGTGGTCGCCATCGCGGGCTGCCACGGCAAGACGACCATCACCTCCATGCTCGCCATCATCAACGCCGAGGCAGGGACGGATGCGACCATTCACATCGGCGGCTATGTTGAGTTTATGGAGGGCGGCGTGCATGTCGGCAACCGCGACCTGTTCGTCACCGAGGCGTGCGAATATGTCGAGAGTTTTTTGACGCTCAAGCCAACAGTCGCGTTGATCAACAACATCGACGACGACCATCTGGATTATTATGAGAACATCGACGCCATCGTTGCGGCGTTTGAGCGCTTCTTAGCGCTCCTGCCCAAAGACGGCACATTCATCGCCTGCATGGACGACGCGCGGGTGAAGGCTCTCGCGGACAAGAGCGATCTAAGGCTCGTCACCTACGGGCTCACGGGCGGGGATTATACAGCAAGCGATATCGTGTTTGACGCGCGCGGCAACGCAGGCTTTTCCGTGCTCCACAATGGAGAAGCGATGGGACGGGTGCAGCTCAGCGTGCCGGGACTACACAATGTGGTCAACGCGCTGGGCGCTATTGCGGTGTCGGACCACTTCGGTGTTCCGTTTGCCGTGCAGGCGCAGGCGCTGAACGCGTTTGTCAACACGCGCCGCAGGTTTGAGTATTACGGCGAGCGCAACGGGGTAAGGGTGTTTCACGACTATGGCCACCACCCAAGCGAGATTCGAGCGACGCTCGACGCCGCCAAACGCGTGCCCCACAACAAGCTCTACTGCGTGTTTCAGTGCAACAGCTACACCCGCGCGCGCACGCTCTTTTGTAGCAATGCGACCTGCTTTACGGATGCGGATTGTGTGCTCGTGCCGGATATCTACCCCGGCAGAGAGAAGGATATGGGCATCGTCCACGCGCGGGATATGGTCAATGCGATCAACGAACAGAGCAGCAACGCAGTGTATGTTCCGACGTTTGAGGAGATTCGCCTGTATCTGGACGAGCATGCCGAGGCGGGCGACCTTGTGGTCACCGTCGGCTCCGGCGACGTATACCGTCAGACGAGAAAACTGCTGTAGCCGAACAGAACAAAGAAATCTCGCAAGGAGGTTGTCGAATGCCGTCGTTGTTCACAGCCCTCAAAAACTATTTGCCGGACAAAGCGGTGCTGGACCAGCGCCCACCGTTTGACGACGACATCTCTCAACCGCTGTTCCACAAGGGCAGCGAAATCGGCTGCATCACGCTCCACGGAATCGGCGGAACGCCCGCGAATATCCGCGTGGTGGCGGATGCGTTGATTGCAAAGGGCTATACCGTAGTCTCCCCGATGATTCCCGGCCACGGCGAGACCGTCCGCGCGCAAAACGCCTCCACAGGTGCGCAGTGGCTTGAGGGCATCCGCGCGGCGTATCGCATGCTCAAAGATGAGGGCTGCACGCAAATCTACGCGCTGGGGCTCTCGCTCGGCGGCATTCTCTCGGGGCTTCTTGCGGAGGAAGAGCACCTTGACGGGCTTGTGCTGATCTGCACACCGATCCGGATGAAGCGCTACCTGCGCATCGCCCGCGCGCTGAGCCCGATCTTCCCCGTGGTGGGCTATCCCGAAAGCCGCGGCGGAAAGCCCCCCTGGGGCGACAACCTCTACGCACAGATGTACGGCGGCTTCTCCACGCGAAAGCTCGTCGATCTCTCCCGCCTTGCGCGAAGGCTCAAAAGAAATCTCGACAAGATCGACTGCCCGACGCTGCTGATCTCCGCCGCGCAGGACGACAAGGTCGATCCAAAGAGCATCGAAATCTTCTGCGCGGGAGCTGTCAGTACGCCGAGCGTGGATTTATCGGAGTTTGACCATTCGCCGCACGGCTGCACCTATGGGCCGGAGCGGGAGCAAGTCGCCGCGCGTTGCGCCGAATTTGTCGCGGGTTTGGTTGACAATCCCACGGCACCTTCGGTATAATTCCTCTTGCCGCTGTCGTTTGCGGCGATGCAAAACAACATATCTGTCTCCGTAGCTCAGCAGGATAGAGCGTTCGCCTCCTAATCGGTCGACGTTCGTTTCTTGAAACGTGGTTTTGAGCGGTAAATTGAATACATGTTTCCGTAGCTCAGCAGGATAGAGCGTCCGCCTCCTAAGCGGAAGGTCGGGAGTTCGAATCTCCCCGGGAACGCCAGAAAGCCCCGAAACAGTACTGTTTTCGGGCTTTTTCCGTTTATAGGAAGTAGCCCATTGCTTTTATTGGCGTGTTGTCTTCGGTTCATTTTGAGCCAAACATTTGCTAATAGAGAAACGAACCGTTTTTTCGCTCCTGCTAAGCAATTTTGTCGTTTGCTAAGCGGAAATCAGTTGAATTCGTTAGCTGCAACCAGCTGGGACACCGTCTTTTTCAGCCCCGGAGAGCGGCGTAACTGCTCGATCAGGTGATCCAGCTCCAGTACGCTTTCGGGTGTCTCCGGAGGCTTGACGGCGCGCAAATCAGGGTTGGAATAGAACGCGGTCTCAAACTTCTGCGCGTTGATCTTGCGATCCTCGTCGAGGATGTGCGCATAGACCTTCGTGATCATATCAATCTCGGCGTGGCCGGTGTCGCCCTGCGTCGCCTTGAGATCGCCGTGGTTGAGCTTGAGCTTGTAGGTCGTGCTGGAGTGTCGAAGGGAATGGAACACAACGCGCGGGAGCCCAGCCTTCGTCCGCAGAGCCTGAAAGGATTCCTCAATGAGACGACCGTCGCAAGGGGTCCCCTTTGGCAGGGATATGACAAGGTCATGCTCCTCATACTCGCGGACATAGAACTTTCGAAGCTCATCCTGCGACTTCTTCCACTCCCGCAAGATATAGGCGACCGTCTTGGGCAGCCAGACCTTGCGTACGCTGGATTTCGTCTTCGTCGTTTTGAGGATCAAGCGTGTGCTCGCGTCCCGTTTCATAGGTTCGAAGATATGGAAGATCTCCTTCTTACCGAGCGCTTCAATCGCGTGCAGGGTTGCGCGGGTGAGTTCCTTGTCGATATAGACAAAGGCATTATCCGCCATGATGTCCGCATCGGTCATATGGACATTGCTCCACGTGAGCCCTAGAATCTCGCCTAACCGAAGTGAGCAGGCAAACGACAGGTTCATCGCGATATAGAGCTTACTCTCGGTGCAGGCTTCGAGTGCGGTTCGGATCATTTCGGCGGTCCAGATATCCCGTGGCTTGTAGTGTACCTTGGGGAGTACCGCGTTGTCGAACGGATTCTTCNNTTCTTCGGGATCAGATCCCAACGAACCGCCTGTTTGAACGCGGTGCGCATCAATTGGGCGATCTTCTCGATGTTCGACTCCGATAAAAGCTTGGGCGTATGCCCCTTGTTCAGGCTGGCAACGGAGTATGTGTTTTGCAGCTTTCGAACAAATTGATCGACCCCGCGCACGTTGATCAGCTGGATCGGCGTTGTGCCGAGGATTGGATTGATGTAGTTATTGATCAACCCGATGTTCGCGTCATAGGACGATACGCCCCAGCGTTTCTCGCCATACAGCGTGATGAAATCGCGCAGGAACTCCGCGACCGTTTGCGTGCTTGGCGGAATGAACGATTCGTCGATGAGTTGAACTTCGATCTCAGCTTTACGCTTGCGCGCATCTT
>DNFZ01000033.1 GCA_003486785.1 Clostridiales bacterium
GGATCGATGATATACTGTCAATATGGAAAATATGCGTAAAAAGCAGCAGGTCATCAGCGATGTGCTCCCCGGGTCTCCGGCGGAGCGCGCAGGCCTGTCAAAAGGCGATGTGCTGCTTTCTATCGATGGGGAACCGGTCATCGATCTTGTGGACTACGAGCATCTGACAGCAAGCGACCGGCTCACGCTCAAGATTATAAAGGAAAACGGCTCGTGTGAGCAGATTGATCTGGAGAAGGAAGACTACGAACCGCTTGGGTTATCGTTTGCCACGAGCCTGATGGACAACATGCGCACCTGCAAGAACCATTGCGTGTTTTGCTTCATCGACCAGATGCCAAAGGGCGGAAGAAGCAGCCTGCATGTCAAGGATGACGACTGGCGCATGTCGTTTGTGATGGGCAATTATGTAACGCTGACCAATCTTGACGAGCGGGAGCTCGATCGCGTCATCCGCCGCAGAGTCAGTCCGCTGTATATCTCCCTTCACGCGAGCGACCCCGAAGTACGCCGCGCAATGATGAAAAACCCGCATGCAGGCGACATTTTGCCGCAGCTCAAGCGCCTTGCGGATGCCGGATTGCAGTTTCATCTGCAAATCGTACTCTGTCCGGGGTTGAACGACGGAGACGTACTGCGCAGGTCTATCGACGATATGCTATTGCTCTACCCGCGAGCGCGCTCGCTTGCCGTGGTGCCCGTGGGCTTAACGCGCCATCGGGACAAGCTCTATCCGCTGCGCACGTTTACGCGCGAGGAAGCGGAGGCAACGATCGACGAAATCGAGGCGCGGCAGGCAGAGCTCTTGCGCGAGCACGGCACACGCTTTGTGTTTTTGGCGGACGAGTGGTATACGCTCTGCGGCAGATCACTGCCCGCGTATGATGCATATGAAGGATTCCCGCAGATCGAAAACGGCGTGGGGCTCTTGCGCCTGTTTGAAGGCGACATGCTAGAGGCGCTTGAGGAGAAGAAACCCCTGAAACGCGCGAAGCGGTTTCTTGTGGCAGGGGGAACCTCTGCGCAAGCCTTCTTTGCGGAGTCATACCGGCAGCTGCTGCCGTATCACATCACGCTGGATGTGCGCGCAATCCGGAATCGTTTTTTCGGCGAGAGCGTGACTGTCGGCGGGCTGATCACGGGGGGAGACCTTGTCGTGCAGCTTATGGGAGAGGATTTCGGCCGCGCACTGCTCATCCCGCGCGCAATGCTCAAGGCGGATGAAGAACTCTTTCTAGACGGCATGCGCAAGTCAGAAGCGGAGAAAAAGCTCGGCACACGCATCATACCCGTTGCATCGGGAGATCATCTCGTCGAGATCATCTTTTCTGAGTAGACAAGCGGAGAGAATTTTTCCGCAGGAACGATTAATAACACGCCGTCCGACGGCAGCAGGAGAACGCATGAGAAAACCATTGGTGGCGATTGTCGGCCGCCCGAACGTCGGCAAATCAACGCTCTTTAACCGCCTGATCGGGCGGCGCGTTGCGATTGTGGAAGACTCTCCGGGTGTGACCCGGGATCGCATCTATCAGGACGCGGAGTGGCTCAACTATTCGTTTACGCTGATCGACACCGGCGGAATCGAGCCGGAAAACGAAGACATCATCGCCACGCAAATGCGGCGACAGGCGGAGCTTGCCATCGAAACAGCGGACGTGATCATCTTCCTTGTAGACGGCAGAGAGGGCATGACCAGTGCGGACACGGACGTGGCCGAGATGCTGCGCCGCTCAAGCAAGCCCGTCGTGCTGGCGGTCAATAAGATCGACGCGCCGAAGTTTGAAGAGGCGATGTATGAGTTTTACGCGCTCGGATTGGGAGACCCTTATACGATCTCCTCAACGCAAGGGCTTGGATTGGGCGATCTGCTGGATGCGGTGGTCAAAGACTTCCCAAAGGACATCGAAGAAACGCAGACCGATCGCGTGAATATCGCGGTCGTCGGCAAGCCGAATGTCGGAAAATCGAGCTTGGTCAATGCGCTGCTAGGCGAGGAACGCACCATCGTTAGCGAGATACCAGGCACCACCCGGGACTCCATCGATTCCCATTTTGAGCGAAACGGGCGCGAGTATACGCTGGTGGACACCGCTGGCATCCGCAGAAAGCGCAGCGTCGAGGACGAAACCATCGAGCGCTACAGCGTGATCCGTTCGCTCTCAGCGATTCGGCGCGCAGACGTCGTGCTGATTGTCTGCGACGCAACGGAGGGCTTAAGCGAGCAGGATGTCAGAATTGCGGGCTATGCGCATGAAGAGGGAAAGGCGAGCGTGCTCATCGTCAACAAATGGGATCTCATCGAGAAGGACACCCATACGATGCACGCGTTTCAAACCAGCCTTGGCGCAGATCTCGCGTTTATGAGCTATGTATCGATGCTGTTCATCTCTGCAAAGAGCGGACAGCGCGTCAACAAAGTGTTAGAGCTGGTGGATAAGGCCGTCGACCAGGCGCGCCGCCGCATTCCGACAGGGCAGCTCAACGATATCGTCAGCGAAGCGGTCATGATGAACGACCCGCCGAGCGACAAAGGGCGTATGCTGAAGATCTATTATGCAACGCAGGTATCCGTTCAACCGCCGACGTTTGTCATGTTCGTCAACGATTCGGAGATCGTGCATTTTTCCTATGAGCGGTATTTGGAGAATTTCTTTCGAAAGTCCTTTGGCTTCGAAGGGACACCAATCCGTATCATCTTCCGCAGCAAGAAGAAAGAGAACGAGTAGCTGTCTTAAAAGAGCCACTCACTTACGGATCCTATTCCGTAGCAAGTTAAAAGGAGAACAAGCAGTGACATTCTTTACCGGTATCTTCGCGTTTCAACTCTGGACGGTTCTGCCGTGCATCGTCATCGGCTATCTGCTGGGCAATATTCAGACCGCAGTCATCGTCAGCCGCGCGTATTATCATGACGATGTGCGCAACCACGGAAGCGGCAACGCAGGCAGCACAAACATGGTGCGCGTATACGGCTACGGGCCCGGCGCGATTACGTTTGCCGGAGATTCGATCAAGGCTTTGCTGGGCGTGCTGGCGGGCCAGTTGCTTTGCGGACAGGTTGGCGGTTATCTCGCCGGATTTTTCGTCGTCGTCGGGCACTGTTGGCCAATGTTTCTCGGCTTTCGCGGCGGCAAAGGCGTGGCATCCTCTTATGCTATCGCGATTCTCTCGTTTCCGCTGGGCGCGCTGGCAGCGATCGCGATCGGCGGCGCAATTTTGCTGATCAATAAAAAGATGTCGATCATGTCGCTTGCTGCGATGCTGCTCTTCTTTATTGCGACGCTCGTGTTTCAGCTCCATAATCTGCCGCTAATCGTTCTTGCCGGCTTATTGACCATCGTCGTGTTTGTCCGGCACGCGGAGAACATTCAGCGCCTGATACACGGCGAGGAACAGCGCCTGCGCAAAGAGGGCATGTAGCTCGCATCCTCACTTCCGTTCACATGAAAAAGCGCTTCTGATTCGATCGAATCAGAAGCGCTTTGTGCGAGCGGAAGGGGCTTTATCCGATTTGAAACTTGCTTCGGATCGCATCCGCGGCGCGCAGCGCATGCACGGACTCCACGCAGAATTCGATGCGCGTTTCACTCGTGGTAATCAGCCAGATGTGGATATTCTCTTTTCGCAGCGTGGAAAAGAGCTGGGAAGCTACGCCGTGCTGCAACGCCATGCCGGTGCCCTCAAGCGTGAGCTTTGTCAGGTCGGAGCGGGTTCGAATGGTGCAGCCGTAGCCGTTTCGCGTGAGCTCGTTGATGGCGTTGAGCGCTTCGGACAGCTCTGATTCGTTCAGCGAAAATCCGATACTCAGGCTCTGCTCATCCGGCTCGGAGCACGCGATCATATCGACGAATACGCCGTGCTCGGCGATGACATCAAACACGCGCGATGCAAACGCATCCTCCTTAGCAAACGAGCGGATGATGACCACCGCCTGGCTCTCCAGCGAGAACAGGCGGGAGGCAGCGTCGTGCTCGGTGACCACATTTTTCATGTTGTATAGGCCGCATTCTTTGCCCACGAGGAACTTTGCCGCGCGCAGCGCACCCTGCGCAAACACCTGCTTGCTAAACGCACGATGGGAGATCTCGATGATCTCATCGTTTCCGATGAACTGCACATGATGCTCGCCCACGACCGTACCGCCGCGCACGGAGTGGATGCCGATTTCGTTGTCCGATCTGCGCTTGTTCTTCTCATGGCGGCCGAAAACGAGCTCTTCATCCTCCGGCGAGATGGATGCAACGGCGTTTGCCAGCATCAGCGCGGTTCCGCTGGGGCTATCCACCTTTTTGCGATGGTGCGTTTCAATGATTTCGACGTCAAAATTGGCGCCGAGCGTTGAGGCAGCAAGCTGCACGAGCTGCAGCTGCAGATTAACGCCGAGCGACATATTTCCGGTTTGAAAAACCGAAATCTTCTCGGAAGCCGAGCGGATGAGCTTGAGCTCCCGCTCGCCAAGGCCTGTCGTGCCGATGACGGCGGGGATTTTTCGCTCCATCGCAAAGCGCAGGATCTCCGGCGTGCTGGCGGGAATCGAAAAATCGATCAGAACATCCGCGTGCTCTTTTACCTCGTCCAACGTCTTGTAGACGGGGCAGGTATATGCATTTGCGCAGTCAAAGGGATCGACGCCCGCAACGGCGGAAAAAGCGCCGCTCTGCGCTTGAATAGCAGCATACACGGCGCGTCCCATTTGACCGCAGATTCCGTTGATGATCACAGAAATCATGTCAGTCCTCCATATTTGGTTGAGATTAGATCAGTTCGTAGCCCTTGAGGGTTTCTTCGATGAGGCGCATGCTCGCCGCGGACGGCGGAACGAGGGGCAGGCGCACATCCGGCTCGCAGAGCTGCATGAGTCCCATCATCGCTTTGAGCGGGATGGGGTTCACTTCGCAGAACGCGGCCTTCCAGATCGGAATCAGCTGCAACTGCAACTGTCTCGCAAGCTGAAGATCGCCCTTGAAAAACGCTTCGCACAGCGTGTGCATTTCGCCGGGGACGATGTTGCCGATCGTGGATATGACGCCCTTGCCGCCGATGCTCAGCACGGGTAGCACATGATCGTCATTTCCGCAATAGATGTCACACTGCGGGCAGAGCGCCGCGAGGTTGACAATCTGCTCGATGTTGCCGCTGGCTTCCTTGGTGGCGACGATGTTTTCGTGCTGGCAGAGCTCCACCATCGTCTGGGGCAGAACGTTCAGCCCTGTGCGGGCAGGCACGTTGTAGACGATGATGGGGGTCTCAACTGCGTCCGCAACCGTGAAGAAGTGCCGCACAAGCCCCGCCTGAGATGTCTTGTTGTAGTAAGGGGTGACGATCAAGAGACCATCCACACCGATCGCTTCGGCAGACTTGCTGGCCTCGATGACCTCGGCCGTGTTGTTTCCGCCGGTTCCGGCGATGACGGGAATGCGTCCGTTGACGCGCTCTACGACAAACTGGATGACGTTTAAGCGTTCATCCACGGTAAGGGTAGAGCTTTCGCCTGTCGTGCCGCAGCAGATGATTGCGTCCGTACGGTTGGCAATCTGCAGCTCGATCAGCCGGGTAAATGCGGTGAAGTCAATCGACCCGTTTTGAAACGGGGTAACGATTGCAACGCCGCTGCCACGAAAGATAGACATACGCTTTTACGCCTCCCACTGACGAATGAGTTCTTCGGCAATCTGCACGGCGTTGGTCGCCGCGCCTTTGCGGATATTGTCCGCAACGCACCAGAAATTGATTCCGTTTTCAACGGAGAAATCGCGGCGGAGGCGACCCACGTAGACGGGATCGGTGTCCGCGGCGTAGAGCGGCATTGGGTAGATGCCCTTGGCCGGATCATCCTGCACGACGAGACCTTCCGTCGCCTCCCAGAGCGCGCGGATATCCGCCACTTCGAAGGAGGTTTCGAGCTCGACATTGATGCTCTCGCTGTGTCCATGGAACACAGGCACGCGAACGGTGGTCGCGGTGACGCGAAGATTCGGCAAATCTAGAATCTTTCTGGACTCGTCGATCATCTTCTGCTCCTCTTTGGTGTAGCCGGTCTCGAGGAACACGTCGATCTGCGGCAGGATGTTGCCCGCGATGGGGTGCGCGAACTTCTGTGGCGCCTCGCCCTTAAGCCCGTTCTCCAGATCGCTGTAGCCGCCCATGCCCGCGCCGGAGACCGCCTGATAGGTCGAGTAGACGACGCGCTTGATGCCGTATTTGACGGCGAGGGGCTTGAGCGCCACCATCGCCTGTATGGTCGAGCAGTTGGGGTTTGCGATGATGCCTTTTTTCTTGTATTGCGGAATCGCGTGGGCGTTGACTTCCGGCACGACGAGCGGGACATCGGGGTCCATGCGCCAGGTGCTGGAGTTGTCGATGACCACCGCGCCGGATGCCGCGACGATCGGGGCAAAGACCTTGGAGGTGCCGCCGCCGGCGGAGAAAAGCGCGATGTCAATACCAAGACCTTTAAACGCATCCTCGGTCAGCTCGCGGACGGTGTGTTTTTTGCCCATGAACTCGACGGTAGTGCCCGCACTGCGTGCAGAGGCAAAGAGGAAGTACTCCGACGCCGGAAGCTTACGCTCTTCCAGTACGCGGA
>DNFZ01000139.1 GCA_003486785.1 Clostridiales bacterium
GGCATCGGCATGGTGCACCAGCATTTCATGCTCGTAGAGGCCATGACGGTACTGCAAAACATCATCCTGGGCGACAAGCGTTTTAAGGGCATCTTCATCGACCACGCCGCGCGCAGAAAAGAGATTCTGGAGCTGTCGTGGCGCTATGGCCTGAACATCGATCTGGAAGCGAAGATCACGGATATCTCCGTGGGCGCGCAGCAGCGCGTGGAGATTTTAAAGGCTCTCTATCGCGGCGCAGAGCTGCTCATTCTCGACGAGCCGACCGCTGTGCTCACCGACATCGAGGTCGAAGGCCTCTACACGGTCATCGAAAAACTCAAGAGCGAAGGCAAGAGCATCATCTTTATCAGCCACAAGATGCGAGAGGTGCTGCATGTGAGCGACCGCGTGACCATCCTCCGCGCGGGCAAGGCGATACAGACCCTCATCGCCAGCGAGACGGACGGAAAAGCGCTCGCAAACCTCATGATCGGGCGCGACCTGATCGAGTGTGAATATGAGAAGAAGGAATCTGGGCAGTCGCCCGTCATCGAGCTACGCAGCGTAGACTACAACAAAACCAGCAAGCACAACGGACTTTCCGGCGTTTCGCTGATGGTGCGCAAAGGCGAAATCCTCGGCGTCGCGGGCGTGGACGGAAACGGGCAAAGCCAGCTTAGCCAGATCGTCACAGGCGTTGCCATGGCAGAGGCGGGCGAAGTCGTGCTCAAAGGCAGCAAGGTGCATCACGTCACCGCCGCGGATTTCATTGAAAAAAACGTCAGCCACATTCCGGAAGACCGCAACCGCATGGGCCTCGTGGGCAACATGACGGTGGAGGAAAACCTGCTGCTCAAGAGCACGCAAAAATGCGAGTTCTGCAACTTCAACGGCTGGCACCTCAAAAAGAAAGCCATGCGCGCCTATGCGGAGACCATGCGCGAGAAATACGACATCCGCTGCCAAGGCATGGATCAGGAGATCCGCTCCCTCTCCGGCGGCAATCAGCAGAAGGTCATCCTCGCGCGCGAGCTGGAAGCAAACCCCGATCTGCTCGTCGCCGTCCACCCTACGCGGGGTCTGGATATCGGCGCTACGCGCTATGTGCGCGACAGCATGATCGCGGCACGGGACGCTGGCTGCGCGGTGCTTTTAATCAGCGCGGACTTTGACGAGGTGCTGCAGCTGTCCGACCGGATCATCGTCATGTTCGAAGGCAAGGTCATGGGCGAATACTCCGGCAAGAATCCACCGATCTCCGCCATCAGCCTCGCGATGGCCGGCAAGTAAAGGAGGGGGAACACGATGCAAAAAACAAAAACGCTCCATGTCCTGATTCCGGTTCTCTCGATCCTGCTGGCGTTCATCGTCGGGATGCTGATTATCCTCGCGCTGGGTAAAAACCCCTTCGAGGCGATCGGATATCTCATGAAGGGCGCGTTCGGCAGCAAGACAAACCTTGCAAATACGGTCGTTCGCTCCATGCCGCTGATCTTCACGGGGCTTTGCACCTGCTTTGCCTATCGCTGCGGCGTTTTCAATCTCGGCGGCGAAGGCCAGTTTCTCGCGGGCTCTATGGCTGCGATTACCGTCAGCCTGCTCATCGGCCATACGGGCTGGTGGGTCACTATCGTCGCCGTACTCGCGGGCACCGTCGCGGGCGGCATCTGGGGGCTGTTGCCCGGCTTATTGAAGACATGGCGCGGGCTCAACGAGATGATCACCACGATCATGTTCAACTATGTAGCGACGCTCTTTATGGGCTATCTCTACACCACGGCGCTGCGCGAAGGCAGCGTGCCGCAGACCGCGCCCGTACCGGACGCGACGAAGATCGGCCGCATCTTCCCGGATCTTCGCATCACGTGGGGGATCGTCATCGCGGTCTTGCTGGGGTTTGCCATCTGGTATTTCCTCTTCTATACCTCAAAGGGGTTCCAGCTGCGCGCGGTAGGGTTCAACCCCGTGGCGAGCAGCTATAACGGCCTCTCGGTCAAAAAATACATGCTCGTGGCGTTCATCGTCTCCGGCGCAATCGCGGGACTTGGCGGCGCCGCCGACATCCTCGGCACGCAGTTCCGCCTCATCAGCGGCTACGGCGGGGGCTACGGCTTTGACGGCGTGGCGCTGGCGCTGATAGCACAGCTGCATCCGTTGGCGACCGTCGTTGTCGCGTATTTCTTTGCGGTGCTGCGCGTGGGCAGTACGACGATGCAGGTCGGCACAGGCGTGCCCACCAGCGTCATCGACATCATCCAGGCGCTGGTGATCATCTTTGCCGTGGCGGGGTCTTCTATGATGTATCTGCCGAAGGTGAAAAAGTTTGTCACGGGCATCTTCGAGAAAAAGGGGGCGGCATGATCATGACGCGCGCTTTTGTCTCTATCGTTTTTCTCATCGCCGGAACCCGTTTTGATCGAAAGGAGGTCAGGTGATCATGAACTGGAATATGATTTCCGAGATACTCATCTCCGCCGTTCGCATGGCGACGCCGCTGTTGTTCGTCGCGCTCGCGGAGCTCTACTCCGAGCGGGCGGGGCTTGTCAATATCGGCCTGGACGGCATCATGGCGTTTGGTTCGCTCGTTGGTTTCCTCGTCTGCTTCTGGACGGGCAACCCCTTCCTCGGCGTGCTTTGCGGCGCGCTGGGCGGCGTGCTGGTCAATATGGTATACGCGTTTTGTACGGTCACGCTCGCAGGACAGCAGATCGTCTACGGCATGGCGCTGAATATCTTCGCCCCCGCGCTTGCTTCGTTTATCTACCGCGTGGTGTTCGGCGTGAGCTCCACGCTCGCGCAGGCCACGCTGATGAAGACCATCTCCATCCCCGTTTTGAAAGATATTCCGTTCTTCGGAAAGCTCTTATTCGATCAAACGCCGATGGTTTATGCGGTCTATCTGCTCGTCGTCGTGACCATGATCTACTTCAACCGGACGAAATCGGGGCTCAACTACAAGGCGGTCGGCGAATACCCCAAGGCCGCCGAGACCATGGGCATCAACGTGGTGCGCACGAAGTATATCGCCTGCATCATCTGCGGTTTTCTCGCGGGCATGGGCGGCGCATACTTGACCACCTGCTATGTCAACACGTATTCCGACGGCATCGTCGCCGGTCGCGGGTTCATCGCGCTGGCCGCAGTCATCTTCGGGCGCTGGTCCGGCTCCGGGGTGCTCATGGCGTGCCTGCTCTTCGGGCTGTTTGATGCGATGCAGCTTCGTCTCCAGGTCGGCACCAACCTGCTGCCATATCAGCTCTTCCAGATGATTCCGTATGTGATGACGCTCATCGCGCTGACCATCTTCGGCAGCAAGATCGCAGGCCCCAAGAGCAAAGGCAAGCCCTACTATCGAGAAGAGAGATAACGTTTCTCTTGCGGTTTCGCCGCAAACACTTGGTAATCACGGATTTTTCCGT
>DNFZ01000134.1 GCA_003486785.1 Clostridiales bacterium
CGGCAAATACCGCATCATCGATTTTCCGCTGAGCAACTGCGTCAATTCAGACATCGACACCGTCGGCGTGCTCACGCAATACCGCCCGCTCGCGCTCAACAGCTACATCGGCACCGGTCAGCACTGGGATCTCGACCGCATGAACGGCGGCGTGTTCGTGCTGCCGCCCTATGTCACCGGCGTAGAGGGGCAATGGTATACCGGCACGGCCAATGCGATCTACCAAAACCGCGAGTTTGTCGATCAATTCAATCCCGACTATGTGCTCATCCTCTCCGGCGATCACATCTATAAAATGGACTACGGCGCGATGCTGCGCTTTCACATCGAAAAGAATGCGGTGGCGACCATTGCGGTGCTCCCCGTGCCGATGGAAGAAGCGCATCGCTTCGGCATCATGAATACCGACGAATCAGACCGCGTTACCTCGTTTGATGAAAAGCCCAAGCAGCCCAAATCTAACAAGGCTTCGATGGGTATCTATATTTTCAACTGGCGCACACTCAAGGAATGCATGCGCATCGATGATGAAAATCCTGACTCCACAAACGACTTTGGCAATGACATCATCCCCGCCATCATCAACGGCGGGCAGGCGGTGTTCGCCTATCCGTTTGAAGGCTACTGGAAAGACGTAGGGACAATTCAGAGCCTGTGGGACGCGAATATGGATCTCATCGCGACACCTCCCAAGCTCGTGCTCAACGACCCGCAGTGGAGAATCTACAGCCGAAACCCCATCATGCCGCCGCACTACGTCGGTGCGCACGCTTCCATTACGCAGAGCCTGGTCACGGAAGGATGCCGCGTGGAGGGAAAGGTACACCACAGCGTACTCTTCTCCAATGTGGCAATCGAAGCGGACGCCGAGGTGTACGATTCCGTCATCTTTCCCGGCGCGGTGATCCGGCGCGGCGCAAAGCTGCATCAGGCGATTGTTGGCGAGAACTCCATTATCGGCGAAAACGCCGTGATTGGCGGCGAGCTGCGCCCGGGCGATTGTGTTGATAATTCGCTCACCGGCGCCATTACGCTGGTTGGCAACGATATCAGCATTCAGCCGGAGGCGTATCTGCCGCAGGGCACGATTGCCACCGAAGATGCGTTCGGAGGAAGATGCTATGACAAGTAACGCGTTTGGCCTCATCTATACCGGCGAAACCAACCCGTTTTTGCGCGATCTTGCGCTCTCGCGGTCGGTTGCGGCGCTCCCGTTTGGCGGGCGATACCGCTGTATCGATTTTATCCTGTCCGATTTGGTCAACTCCGGCGTCACCAGCGTCGGCCTCATCACGCAAAAAAACTATCACTCGCTGATGGATCACTTAGGCGCAGGGAAAGAATGGGATCTCCACAGAAAACGCGAGGGCCTTTTCATGCTGCCGCCGTTTATGACCAAGGAAAACACCGGCCTTTACCGCGGCAGTGTGGATGCCATCCGCTCCTGCCTCGGCTATGTGCGCCGCTGCCCGCAGCAGTATGTCATCCTCTCGGGCAGTCATACCATATTCAACATGACGTTTAGCGATATGATCGCGCGGCATATCGAGACGCGCGCGAACATCACCATGCTCTACAACGAGAGCGAGCTTGCGGCAAGTGAGGAGCAAAACCTCGATCTGCGCCTGCTGATGGATGCAAATGAGCGCGTCACCGAGATGGAGCTCAATCCTTTTTCGCCGCGCTCCGCATATCGCAGCTGTGACGTGATGATCCTGGACAAGCTGCTGCTGGAGTATCTCGTGGAGGAGGCGTATTCCCACGGTGACTATGACCTCACGCGCGATATCTTGCTCAAAAAATGTCAGACGCTCAAGATCATGGGCTATCGATACGACGGATATGTCGCGCGGCTGGATTCAGTAAACGATTATTTCCGCCACAACCTTGCGCTGCTGCAGCCGGAGGTTCGAAACGATCTGTTTCACCCCGCGCACCCGATCTACATCAAGGTCAAGGACGAAGTCAGCGCGAAATACGGCGAAAATGCGATTGTAAAAAACTCCATGCTGGCAGACGGCTGCCAGATCGACGGCACGGTGGAAAACAGCATCGTATTCCGCGGCGTGAGCGTAAAAAAAGGCACGGTCGTGAAAAACAGCATACTCATGCAGGCTGTGAGCATCGCCGAAAACTGCATGATGGATCACGTCATTCTCGATAAAGGCGTTGTGGTACGCGAGGGGCGCACGCTCACCGGCTACGACGGGTTCCCGATCATCTTAAAAAAAGGCACCACCATTTAAGCGGCATTATCTGCGCGGTTAGACCGGCGCGCCAATCAATCTGCGGCGGGTGCGGCTCGCCTGATTTTCCGCAGGCGCTCGGTCGGGTAAAACGCGGCGAAAAGGTTTTTTACGGGAGGACTTAAAATCATGAAGGTGCTGTTCTGCGCCAGCGAGTGCGTACCGTTTGTCAAAACCGGAGGGCTTGCAGATGTCGCGGGCGCGTTGCCTGTAGCACTCGCGCGGGAGGGGCATGATGTGCGTGTGATCCTGCCAAAGTATCGCGTGATCGACGCATACTGGAAAAGCCGGATGGAGCATGTTTGCCATTTTGACGTGCTCTTCGGCTGGGAAACGCTCTATTGCGGCATCGAGCGCGTGACGGACAACGGCGTTGAGTATTACTTTGTGGACAATGAATCCCATTTCGGCGTAACGGAGCTCTATGGCGACGGCATCACGGAGGGGCTTCGCTTTGCGTTTTTCAGCCATGCGGTGCTGGAGTGCCTGCCGCGCATCGGCTTTTTCCCAGACGTAATGCATCTCAACGACTGGCAGACAGGGTTGATTGCGGCGCTGCTCAAGACGCAGTATGCCGCAAAGCCGGAGTACGCGCGGATCAGAACCGTTTTTTCGATTCATAATCTCAAGTATCAGGGCATCTTCTCCTGGCGTGAGATCGCGGGCAGACTGGGGCTGGATGAACGTTATTTCACCTATGAGTATATGGAGTTTTTCGGCTGCATCAGCTGCATGAAGGGCGGGCTTGTCTTCTCCGACCGGCTCTGCACGGTGAGCCCCACATACGCAGAGGAGATTAAAACCCCGTTTTTCGGTGAAAATCTCGATGGCTTGCTGCGCGCGCGGGAAAACACGCTCAGCGGCATTCTCAACGGCCTCGACTACACGATCTTCAACCCCGCGGACGACCGCTTCCTTGCGCATCATTTTGACGCCGACTCGCTGGAAGAAAAGCTCGCCTGCAAGCGGGATCTCCAGCGCGAGTGCGATTTGGAGGAGCGGGATGTGCCGCTCATCGGCATGATCGCCCGCCTGTCACAGCAAAAGGGGCTGGATCTCGTGGAGCGCGTGCTGGGAGATATCATGCAAAGCGATGTGCAGCTCGTCTTTCTCGGCAAGGGTGATCGCAGGTTTGTCGACTTGCTCAACTGGGCAAACTGGCGCTATCCCAAGCGTGTGCATGCGCGCATTGAGCTGGACGAAGGCCTTGCGCATCGCATCTATGCGGGGGCGGATATGTTTCTGATGCCGTCCCAGTTCGAGCCGTGCGGACTCAGCCAGATGATCGCGCTGCGATACGGCAGCGTGCCCATCGTGCGCGAAACCGGGGGTCTTCGGGACACCATTACGCCGTATAACATGTATACCGACGAGGGCAACGGGTTTTCATTTGCCAACTATAACGCGCATGAGATGCTCGCGACCATTGAGCGCGCGATCCGGTACTGGAACGAGGACAAACCCATGTGGCGGCGCATGATGCTGCGCGGCATGGCGGATCGCTTTGACTGGGCAAAGCCCGCGAAAGCCTATTTGACGTTGTATGAGAGGATGCTGCCTGCGGCAAACGTTCAGACAGAACCGCAAAACCGCACCCAGCCTCCGCAAAAAGCGGCTGAGGCGGCCGAACTAACGATGGAGACGGGAACAACGGCAGCGACGAGAGAAAAAAAGACCGTCGAAACGATCAAATCGCCAGAAAAGAGCGAAACAGTGGAAGAAACGAATTCCGTCGAAACGATGAAAGCGCCAAACAAGAACGCAGCCGCGCAGGAAGTTAAGACCACCGAAACGATCGAAGCGCCAAACAAGAACGCAGCTGCGCAGGAAGTTAAGACCACCGAAACGATCAAATCGCCGGAGAAGAGCGATACCATCGAAAAAGTCAAGCAGTAGGCTTCAGAAAAGAATCCTCATATCGAAAGAGACGCTCTTATGCGAGCGCCTCTTTTCCGTTGCTACCCTATGTTCGTCAGACAAACTCTCTTGAGCTGGTTTCGCCTTCGTTGAGGGTCGGTGCCGCGGGCGAAACGGGCGCGCCGGGCGACGCGGGTGCGCCGGGCGTGGCGAAAGGCGATGCAGGCAGCCTGCCGGAAAGGTCGAGATAAAACGCGGTTGTAGCGGCTTTCACATACGGCGTAAGAAACACATAGCCGATGCCGCCGGTGAGCGCGGCGAGCAGATACCAGCCGATGAAGCTGAAATCCAGACAGAAAAGCCGGCCTTTGTTGCCCGCCATCATTTGCTTGGACTGCTCGATGGCTTCCATCGCGGAGAGACCCGGATGCTCCGCCATGATGTATGGCGCCATACTGTAACGATAGGCCGCGACGATGCCCGGAATGACGAACAGCAGCGCCCAGAGCAAAATCTTCAGCAGCATCAGCAAACGCAGCACCAAAGCGTTGCCAAAGGCGGAAAAAAGGGAGAACAGTGTTTCGATCTTTGGCGCGGCGGCGCTTTCGTAGAGCGAGAGGTTGAAGCGGTTGTAACCCAACTCTATCGCGCTGCCGATGATGAACATCGCAATGCTGTAGACGACGAACAATCCGCCCAGCGCGGCGATTACGCCGGCAAACGGCCGGACCATCGAATAGATCGCGTCCAGATCGACTTGCCCGCTCGTAAATTCCTGCAAGCGACGCATGAAGTTGCCGGAATTCGAACCAAAGCGGAATTCAAACGTACTCTGAGCGCCATAGCCGCCTAAAAGCATCGCGATCAGTCCGGCAAGCAATGCCCACCAGTAGCGCCCGCGCAGGATATTCCACGCGGATTCCCGAAAATCTTTTGCACGTTTCATAGTCCCAACCCCCAGTTTTATTGATGATGCATCCGGCAAAAAAAACCTGCCGGGATAAGGCGAACATGCACGCAAGCGATCACTCGATATCCACCCAATATTTGTCGATCATGCAGATCGGGCGGTATGCCATCTTGGAGTAGCGCAGACGCTCTTCGCCGGAATCGTCCTCGCGATTGATATAGTGAGTGCTCTTTTCCGCGGCATACTTGGCATACCAGGAAACGATTGCCTGATAGGAGCCCGCGTAGTCCACGCGCGCTTTTTCCACATGGCAATGCAGCGTGTCCCCGACGATTTCGCCGACCGAGAGCGCGACAACGGTGCCCGCAACGTCGATATAGCCTGCCTTTTGACCCAGCGTGAGCGAGTCCGCCAGCAGCTCTTTTGCGCGCTTCATCTCCTCGGCTTCTATCACCTTGTCGAGCGGCACATGCTGCTCATACTCATCCAGAAAGGCGATGGCGACGGGCAATGTCTCTTCCGTGACAGGCACAAACTTCGCAGAAGGGTTGTCCTTGCAAAAGCGGTTGAGGTGATTGCGCTGCGTGTGGTACTTCTTGCCCGGAAAGTTCATCAGGTCGCTCGCGTTGTAGACATAATCCGCCCAGTCGCGATTGGTGGAGACGATTGCGCGCGCTCCGTAGCGTTCGCATAAAAGCGCAAGACCCACCTTAGGCACGGCGCAGAAGCGCAGCGGCATGCCGCTCTCTTTTGCGTGCGCTTCGATGGCATCCAGCGCCGCGTCGAGGTCCCCGTTTCCGACGGGGAAAACGAAGCATACCCCCTCGCCGGGATAGGTCGCGAGCATGACCAGCATATCCGACACGATGGCAAAGGCAGAGCGGAAATACGCGCGCCACTGATACACTGCGCCAAGCGTATAGTCACAGCTGCGAAACGGTTGAACGTCCAAATACGGCTTGAGCTGCCTTGCATTGTGGATCGTTATTTTTGAAAATTCCAACATAAAACCCCTGTATCTTACGGCGCAACCCGCGGCGGTCTGTCCGGCGCGGAATGGCGGATGAATTCACCTGTATATGATAGCACGACTTTTCTTAGCAGGCAACGCCAAGCCGCGCCGCTTTGCGTGAAAGGATTGCAACATTTTAAAAATCAGCACGCTGAGCGCTTGCCTTTACAGTGTCTTGTGCCTCAAAAACGACAAATTACGACAATTATCGATGAATACCCGAAAAAAATCTCGCAAAAAAAGGCGGATTGTGCGAATTTATCTCCACACAACCTTCGATTATGGTGTACAATATACGTACAAACGTTCGTATAATGCAAACACTGGAGGATCGATGAAAGCAAATACACTACCGCATCTTCGCGCGGAGGCAAAGCGCCAGCTGCTCAGCTACCGCCGCAACAACTCCCGCGTCTACCGCAGCAACGCCATTCGCGCAGAAGGCTGGACGATGCTTGCCTGGGTGCGCGCAATCGACTCAGCCCGCATGTATTTGCGCGCGCAAAACCCGGTCAAGGAGCGCTATATGAGCCGCCTGTTCGGTCTGGATGCGCCGCTGCCGCGCGGGCAGCCCGTGCGCGCGCGTCTGGTTCGCCTCTGCGAGGAGATGAATGTTTCGGAATCTACGCTCTATAAGTGGCGCGAAGATATTCTGGAGGTCGTGCTCTACGCGGCGATGGAGGCGGGCGTTGTGGGCCTCTTTGGCCTTCGCGAGGCAGAGCAGCTTGCGCGCACGCAGCCACAGGCAAGCGATCCGGACGATTGACGCGATTTATCCGCGGGTGTTAGAATCAAATCAATTGCAGCCGGATCGATCGGATCGATTACGCATACTGCCCAAGCAAGAGGAACACATGACAAAGAAGACCAGTCTGAACATCGGCGCGTATACGGTCAGCGTGACGCGCAAGCACATCAAAAATCTCTATCTGCGCGTGCTGCCGGAGGGCATCCATGTCAACGCGCCCGCTCGCACGACGGATGCGGAGATAACCCGCTTTGTGCTCAGCCGTGCGGACTGGATTGCGCAGCAGGAAAGCAAGCACGCGCGCACGGTTCCGCGCGGGTATGGCGACGGGGAAGCGCTCCCGTATTTCGGCAAAGGGCTGACGCTCCGGCTGTTTTTTTGCGCGGGACGAACGCATATCGCGCTGCGCGGGGATGCGCTGGAGCTCTACATCCGGCAGGACGCGGGCGAAGACGCACGAAAGAAGGCGGTGGACGCGTGGTATCGCGCGGAGCTGTATGCGGCGGCCGGCGCGATGCTGCCCGCTCTTGAGCGGACGGTTGGGAAGCGCGCGGGCGAGCTCAAGGTGCGGGATATGAAGACGCGCTGGGGCACCTGCAACACCAAGACCGGATTGATCACGCTCAATCTGCGTCTCGTAGAAAAGCCCGCCGAGTGCCTGCGATACGTGCTCACGCATGAGCTGTGCCACCTGCATGAAGCTGGGCACGGGGAGCGCTTCTGGAAGCGCATGGACGGGTATTATCCGGATTGGAAACGGGTGAGGAAACTTATGAAGCAACGCACGTAAATCCAGATCAAAAGCAGGCGCAAACAAAAAAGCCGGGGCAAACGCTCCGGCTCTCGCTATGCTGTTTTCGTTAAGACAGGTTGTTTTTCCTGAGCACGGGAATCATGCGCTTGGCAATCAGCGCGGCGACGATGCTCTTGGCGATGTCGCCAGGCACAAACACGAGGAAGCAATACAGCACCGCCGTCCAGACGGACACCTGCTTGTCGAGGTAATAGTTGCTCAGGAAGTAGAAATACGTCGTGCCGAGCACATAGACCGCAAGAAGCCCCGCCAGCGCCGCAAACAGCAGCCGCCAGAATGAGGGGTTATCCGCCTTGCGTACGATCGCGCCCGTGACATACGCGCCGACCACGAAGCCGATCAGGTACCCGAACGAGGGCTTGATCACGTAGCCGATGCCGCCGCCCTGCGTGAAGACGGGTATGCCGATAAGCCCCACCGCGAGATAGACCAAGGCGCTCGCGGCGCCGAGCTTCTTGCCCAGCAGCATGCCCGCGAGCACGACGAAGAACGTCTGCATCGTAAACGGCACGAGCGGTACGGGCACGCGGATAAATGCGCCGACGGCGATGAGCGCCGCAAACAGCGCAACGAGTATCATTTTATAAGTCCGTGATTTTGCAACAGGGTTCATTGGAAACAGTTCTCCTAACTTGATTCAAAATTCTTGCTTCCGAAGCTTTGCTTCGGCCGCGCCGCGCGTAGTGCGGCTATTTTTGATTCGTTTGACGAATTCGTCGATGCCCGCAACGCAGCTGCAAATAAACTAAATCAACCTCACGCTGATTTCGCCGGTGGAGAGCGTCTCGCGTTGTCCGTTCTCGTACTCCACCAAAAGGCGACAGCGTTCGTCGATATCGATCGCGCGGGCGGTCGTTGCGCCGCCTTCCGTGATGACGTTGACCTGTCTACCCAGCACAAAGCTGCGCCTGCGGTATTCTGCGTTGGTTTTTGCACTGCCCAGGCTACGATAGAGCGGTAGAAAGCGGTTGAGATATTCCGCGATGATGCGGTTTTTCGCGTCCGGCGCGGGGGAAACGAGCACGCTGCCCGCGATCTCGCGAATCTCCGCCGGGAACCCGCCGTCCGGCTCGTAGACATTGATGCCAGCGCCGAGGATTGCATACTCAAACTGCCCGCTCTCCATATCAAACGAGCCTTCCGTGAGGATGCCGCAGACCTTTTTGCCGCGCAGGAAGACATCGTTGACCCACTTGATCGCTGCGGGTTCGCCTGAGAGCGCTTCCACCGCCTCGCTGACGGCAACCGCCGCCGTGGTGGTGATGAGCGTTGCGTCGTCCGGCGCGATCCTGGGCTTGAGTAGCAGGGAGATGTAGACGCCCGTGCCCTGCGGGGAATAAAAGCTGCGCCCTTTGCGCCCGCGTCCGCCGGTCTGTTCGGCGGCGATGACGACCGTGCCTTCGGTAGCGCCTTCGTTGGCGAGAGAGCGGAGCACGAGGTTGGTGGAGTCCACCGAATCGAACACGCGCAGGTCGAGAGCTTGCGCATCGCCCGTGAGATATTGCCGGATGCCGCTTTCGGAGAGCACGTCGCTGGAAGCAGCGAGGCAGTAGCCGCGGTTTGGCACCGCCTGAATCGGGTAGCCGCCCGCTTGCAGGGCTTTGATCGCCTTCCAGACCGCGTTTCGGCTCACGCCGAGGCGGCGGGCGATCTCCTCACCGGAGAGGAAGACGCTCTTGTTGGATTCGAGGAGCGTGCGAAGGTGGTCTTGTACGGTCATGGAGAATCTCCTTAGGGGGTAGTATAAGGGAGGGGAGGGAGATTGTCAACTAAAAACGGAAAAGTGGTTGACATTAATCGGTTAGTTTTTTATTCTCTTGTAGTACTTAGCTTTACCGTTTCAAGAGTCTGCTGCCAATCTTCTATTCCAACAAAATCACGTGCCAAAGATATGTCTTCGATACCAACTATTACAAGATCACTAGCATCAAAAGCGAAATCAATCAATTCTTGCAACTTTTCAATGTCTACTAGGAACACACCAGTAAAAGCTACTAGATTTCTGGCCTTATAAAGTGGATTATGAGCGATTTGTTCACTTCTTGTTTGGTAAACCTTTTTGAAATAGCAATACAAGTTACTATAGCGACCTTCTAGCTCACCAAAATCTGCTTCTGTATCATAAACTCGAACTTCCGTTGTGCATCGCTTTTCGAACTTTCTTGAAGAGACATCCGTGCAAATATAGTTTATGCTTTCATACTTGTGCTCTTTAGGAATTTCTGGCAGATATTGCTTTAATAATGTCATATATACTTGCAAGCCATAGTAATTCCCAGAAGTATCATATAGCTTTGCAATATCAATATATAATT
>DNFZ01000210.1 GCA_003486785.1 Clostridiales bacterium
CGTGCTGGTCAATAACATCAAAGGCAGTTTTCTTGCGGTGCAGCAGTTCGTATCCCTGGGGATTTCCAAGATCGCCTTCTGTTCGGAATCGACCTACAACCTTGCCCTAAGGGATCGCCACATGGGGTTTGTGCTGGCGATGAAAGCGTTTTCTTTGGAGAGCCACCTGCAGCATGTATATATCGCGGGCGACGATGTGGATCAGCACGATAAGATACTGCTCGGATACCACGCTGCCGAAGAGATCTTTGCAAAATCGGAACCGGAAGGCATCTTCGCGGTCAACGACGAGATGGCGATCGGCGTGATGAAAAAAGTGAACGAGATGGGTTTGCGCATCCCGCAGGACGTTGCGATCATCGGCTACGATAACGTACCGCTAGCCTCCGTCATCTCGCCTGCGCTGACGACCATCAACCAGCCGCTCAAGACGATGTGTATCCAGGGAACAAACATTCTCAGGCACCTGATACACGGAGATGATCACTTAAAACACCGGATCATGCTCGAACCGAGCATTATCGTAAGAGAAACCGCTCCGCACCAAAGAGACTGGTGATCGCTATGGCATATTTAGGACTCGATATCGGCACAACCGGCAGCAAGGCCACCATCATCGACGCAAAGGGAACCAAGCTGTCCCATGTGTACCAAAGCTACAAAGCCGTAAGAACAAATGCGGGGTTTGCGGAGATCGATCCTGTGTCCGTCTGGCAGACCGTGCAACACGTCATCGCGCAGGCCGCGTTGAAGACGAAAGAACCCGTGCAGGCCATCGCGATCGCATCGCTCGGCGAGTCCTTCGTCGCGCTGGATGATCAGGACCGAGTGTTGCGAAACAGCATGCTCTACGCCGATGTGCGCGGCTCGGAAGAAGTAGCCGATATTCTGCGGCAAGTAGACAAACAGCGTCTTTTCGACATCACAGGCATGCCCATCAACGCAATGTATACGCTCAACAAGCTCCTGTGGGTCCAGAAACACGAACCCGACATTTTCAGCCGCATCGATAAGCTGTTTCTTTTTGAAGACTTTATCTACTACATGCTCTCCGGAGAACGGTGCATCGACTACTCCCTGGCATCCCGAACGATGTTCTTTGACGTTACGCGATATCGCTGGGGAAACGAAGTGCTTAGCGCCTTTGATCTGGACGAGACCATGCTCTCAAAGCCGGTGCCGACCGGCAGCGTGATTGGCAGCGTGCGGAATGAGCTGGCGCGAGACTTAAATCTGCCGCAGGGCGTTCTGCTGGTGGCAGGTGCGCACGACCAGGTTTGCGCGGCGCTAGGCGCGGGGGTTTTGCGCAAAGGGGAATGCGTCGACGGCATCGGCACCTCCGAATGCATCACTGCGGTATTGGATGGCCTGGAACAGAAAGCGTTTATGCTACAGAATCATTTCTGCATCGAGCCCTACGCCATCCCGGGCGAGTATGTTACGCTGGCGTTCAGCGCGTCGGGAATGTCGATCATGAGCTGGTTTAGCGACGAGATTGCGCGTGCCGCAACGCAGGAGAGCCCCGCGTTTGCAGTATTGGAGCAGGAGTGTCCTGAAAATCCCACAGACATCTTCGTCCTCCCGCACTTTTCCGGCAGCGGAACACCGTTTATGGACCCGTTTTCCAGCGGCGCGCTCATCGGCCTCCGGCTCAGCACCACGCGCAGCGAATTCTACAAGGCATGCATGGAAGGCTTGTGCTTCGAGATGAAGTCGAACGCCGACCTGCTTGCGCAGATGGGGACTTCCATCAACACGATCACTTGTGTGGGCGGCGGCTCACGCTCCGACGTGCTGTTGCAGATCAAAGCCGACATCATGGGCATCCCCGTGAACCGGCTGAAAAAAGAAGAGTCCGGAACGGCAGCGCTGGCGATGCTTTGTGCAACCGCATGCGGCGACTACACGGATCTCAAGGATGCGGCGGCGCAGATTGTGAAACTCGACAAAACCTTTGAACCAAATGCGGCAAATCATGACCGCTATCTGCAAAAATTCGGCATTTTTCAGCAAATCTACCCAAGCCTCAGGCAATTGAACCACTCCATCAGCGTTTTATGAGCGATTGACCACAAAGAAAATTCAAACAACGCAGGCAATTCCATCCGATTCATCCGCAGGTGCGCAGGAAACTGAGATTCGGTTCGCTATCATTTAAACGTATAAACTACAGTGAGAACCGAGACCGAAAACACATGCCAGAAGGCTTCATAAAGCCCGGCGCTTGAATTTGATGAGGCAACATATCTGCAGGCTCGCGCAAAGCGAACCCAGTCAGCAGGAGGATACAGAATGACAAGCAAAAACCTAAAGGAACTCGTTTATCAGGAGATTGGCCAGTCGAAAGGCGTTCTTCGCCTTGCGCCGGCCTGGGTGGGACGAACCATCTTATTGCCCGGCAGGCGGCTGAAGCTCGACAAGCGAGACATGTACCACTTCGGCGCAGCCTATGGCGCGCTGACCGAGCGCTGGATGTCCTCAACCGGCATGGCGGACAACGGGCCAACGACGACGGAGAACGAGGGTCTGAGCTTTCTCGTAATCCAGACGCCGACCGGACTGGAAAAGGTACTGCTCAGAGACGCAATCAGCGAGCTGGGTGATGCAATCCTCGGCGCGGACATCATGAACAAGTATGGCGGCTTGATGGCGTTTGCAAAGTTTTTCGATTTTCGCACGCCGATTGCGCACCACGTGCATCTGCAAGAACACGAGGCAAACTCGGTGGGCGCGCAGCCAAAGCCCGAAGCGTACTATTTCCCGGTTGAGCTCAACAGCATCGATTACAACGCCGATCATACCTACTTTGGCTTGGAGCCGGGGACGACAAAGCAACAGCTCAAAGCCTGCCTCGAGAACTGGGGCGGAAAAGGGGATAACGGTATACTCGAGCTTTCCCGCGCATACAAGCTCAAACTCGGCACCGGGTGGAATGTGCCCGCGGGCATACTGCATGCGCCCGGATCGCTCGTGACCTACGAGCCGCAGCATGTGAGCGATACCTCGCTATTCTTCCAGCCGCTGGTGCAGGATAAGTATTTTGAGCGCGATTTGCTGGTCAAATTCGTTCCCGAAGAAAAGAAGTTCGATCTGGACTATCTGGTGGAGTGCCTCGACTGGGAAGCGAACCTCGACCCGGATTTCAAGAAAAACCATTACCATGAGCCGATTCCCGCAGCGCCGCATGAAGAGACGCGCGAGCTGGGCTATGAGGAGGATTGGATCGTCTATGGATCGCCAGAATTTTCCGCAAAAAGACTGACCGTTTTGCCGGGCGCAGAGGTCGTGCTTCGGGACAGCGAAGCCTACGGGTTTATCATGATGCAGGGCGTCGGCTATATGGAAGGTCAGCTGCTGGAAACCCCCGCTGTCATCCGCTATGGCCAACTCACGCGGGACGAGTACTTTGTGACCAAGGAGCGCGCGCAGGAAGGCGTCCGGATCAAGAATATCAGCGACAACTCAAACATCGTCATGCTCAAGCACTTCGGGCCGGACAACCCGGACGCTGCAAGGTTTCTATAAACAGGGATCGGAGGTATCCATATGGCAGCGGCAACCGCGA
>DNFZ01000234.1 GCA_003486785.1 Clostridiales bacterium
GCCGTGATGGTGTCCGCAAGCTCCAGCAGCAGCTCGATGTCGCCCTCCTCGCCCTTGCCTTCGACGATGCGCTCCAGAATCGCGAGCATGCGCTTGGTTCCTTCGCGGCAGGGCACGCATTTCCCGCAGGATTCGTTCTGCGTGAAGTGCATGAAAAACCGCGCGACCTCCACCATGCAGGTATCCTCGTCCATCACGACGAGACCGCCGGAGCCGATCATGGCGCCCGCTTTTTTCAGCGAGTCAAAATCCAGCGGCAGGTCGAGGTCTTCGGTGGTCAGGCAGCCGCCGGAAGGCCCGCCGATCTGCACGGCCTTGAACGCCTTTCCGTCGCGCACGCCGCCGCCGATGTCAAATATGACCTCGCGAAGTGTGGTGCCCATCGGCACCTCGATCAATCCAGTGTTGACGATGTTGCCCGTCAGCGCAAACGCCTTCGTGCCGGGGCTGTTTTCGGGTCCGATGGATTTATACCAGTCCGCCCCGCGCGTGATGATCAGCGGCACATTGGCGAAGGTTTCGACGTTGTTGAGCACAGTCGGCTTATCGAACAGGCCGTGCTCCACCGTGCGCGGGGGTTTTACGCGGGGCATGCCGCGCTTGCCCTCAATGGAGGCGGTCAACGCGCTGCCTTCGCCGCAGACAAATGCACCCGCGCCGCGTGCGATATGCAGCCGAAAGCAAAAGCTTGTGCCGAGGATGTGCTCGCCGAGCAAACCCAGCTCCTCCGCCTGCGCAATCGCGCGGCGCAAGCGCTTGACCGCCAATGGATACTCTGCGCGGACGTAGATATAGCCCTCCTGTGCGCCGGTGGCGAGCCCCGCGATCATCATGCCCTCCAGCATGCGGTGCGGGTCGCCCTCCATGACGCTTCTGTCCATAAACGCGCCGGGGTCGCCCTCGTCGCCGTTGCAGACGATGTATTTTACCGGCTGCGCTTGGCGGCGCACCTGCGCCCACTTGCGCCCGGCGGGAAATCCGCCGCCGCCGCGTCCGCGGAGATTACTCTTCGTGATCTCGTCGATCACGTCGTCCGCCGAGCGGTCAAAGAGCGCGGTCTCAAATGCCGCATAGCCGCCAAAACCGAGATATTCCCGGATGCTGGTAGCGTCAATGTGCCCGCAGTGCTCCAGCACGAGACGGGTCTGCTTCTGATAAAACGGGATGTCATCCTGCCTGGGAAACACCGTGCCGTCCTTCTGAAACGAGAGACGCTCGATGCGCTCGCCGCTTAAAATGGTGCGGCTCACGATCTCCTCGCAGTCCTCCAGCTGTGTCTTTGTGTAGAGCCAGCCCTGCGGCTCGATGCGCACAAGAGGTCCCATCTCGCAAAACCCGTGGCAGCCGCATTCCTTTAAGCCGACGCTCTCATCATGCGGCTCGTGCGCGAGCTCGACGGAGACGGAGATGTTGCGCTCTTCCATCAGCGATTTCAGCCGTTCGAAGATCTGCATCGATCCGCTGGAGACGCAGCCTGTGCCCGCGCAAACGAGCACGCGCTTTGTTTCGAGCGTGAGCGCCCCCGCACATTCTTTTCGCAGGGCAATGAGTTCAGCTCTGTTTGTGAGTTTCGTCATGCGTTTGCACCTTCGCTTTCCGCCGCCCATTGCGCGCGCAGGGTGGCGACGAGTTCGCTGGCCTTGTCCGGCGTCATGGCAGGATAGACCGTCTCGTTGACCGTGATGACGGGAGCAAGCCCGCAGGCGCCAAGGCAGGAGACGGTCTCGACCGTAAAACCGCAATCCGGCGTAGTCTTCTTTTCCGCCGTCAGCCCCAGCTCTTTGCGGAGCCGGTCGAGAATCGGAATGGATTTGCGCACGTGGCAGGCGGTTCCGTCGCAAACGCGAATCACGAACCTGCCCTTTGCCTCCAGAGAAAAGTTCTCGTAAAACGTCGCGACCGAATAGAGCCGCGCCTCGCTTACGCCGAGCGCGCCCGAAAGATAGGGAAACACGTCGCGCGGCAGATAGCGGTAGTGCTCCTGCACGTCCTGCAGGATGGCGATGATGTTCGATTCCTTCTTCTCGTAGAGAGAAAGAATGTCATCCACCGCGCGGTAGTCAAATAATGGCTGCATGTGTGTGTCGTTCCTCCAGCGTGTTTATGTGAAACTTTCTCGCGATTTTGTGCGCGCATTTGCGTCGCCCGCGCAAGAATTCTAAAAATAGCTCGTTTTGATGCGCTTGCCCATCTTCATCAGGCAGTCGGACAGCTGCTCGACCAAGCGCATCTTGAGGTTGAAGTTGATCGGCAGTTCGGGGTTCTGGTGCGCGGGGTTGACCGCGCAGCCGACGAAGAAATTGATGTCCGTCGCCTCCTCAAACAAGAGCCTCGCGATGCGGCTGGCTCCATCCTGTCCCGTGCTCCAGCGCTCGTAGTGCCGGTTGTCGTCGAGATAGTTTTTCGCGTATTCCAGCACGCGGTTGATCGTGATGACACCCTCGGTGACGAGATCGACCCCGTCAATCGTCGCCGTCGGCGGGATGTCCGGATCGGGAAACGCAAGCTCGGCCAACAGCGGCTTTTGCAGATATTGCGCCGCGATGCCGGAGGTTGTACCTCCGCAGATGATGTGCTTGCCCTCTTTTCCAAAGAAGAGCGACATCATCTTTTCGTTGTCATCCCGGCAGCTCGGCGGGCCGCAGAGCAGGTTCATCGGCACGCGTGGGCGGATGCGCACGGTGCAGACCGTTGCGTCGTCGCCCGGCATTCCGTCATAGAGGCGGTTTGTCTCCTGCAGGAGGATCGTGGTGAGCGTCTTTGCCGTAAAGCCGACGTGCCAGAAGGTTTCCATATAGCGCGCAATGTCCTCTAGCCGCCAGCCGAAGTTATACACTCCCCCGACGCCCGCGTGCACCACCCCGTCGCTCATGGCGATGAACAGGTCGTCTTCGCGCAGCGCAACATCCGTACGATAGATACGCTTTCCGCCGATGGTCTGCATGTTCGTCGGTAGCTCGATGCTCTTGCCCTCGCGCAGGAGAATCACCGCGGGGTTGTCGTATTGGATGATCTCCGCGCGCTCGTTGTTGACGAGGCGAAGGATGGTAAACGTGGAATACGCGATGCCGCGGCTGCTGCAAACCGGCAGCGTAGCCGCGATGGTCTCCACGCAGTCCTCCAATCGCAGCCCCGCCGCGAGCATGGTCGAGATGATCTTGCTCGTGAGCGTGGAGAGGATGCTTGCCTTGACCCCGCTGCCGAGGCCGTCAGCCAGCACGATCACGGTGGAGTTTTCGTCCGTCCCCGCAATCTCGATGTGGTCTCCGCAGAGCTGCTCGCCCGCGTGGTTGAGGCTCATATAGCCGATATCGGCGCAGAGGTGGTTGAGAGAGATCATCGGCCATGGCCTCCTTTCGAACTAGTTGATGATCGATTCGCTGTATTTGCTATCTCAAGCGATAGCTTTTATCGCGTCTCTTCGCTATTAATCGATTCTTTTAGCTTGGTGAGCGCAATCTTCGTCTCGGCGGTAGTCTCTCCCAAAAGGGAGGCAATCTCCTGCACGATGCGCATCTGCTTTTCCACCACGCGGTCGGCAATCTCGACCGTCTGGCGGCCGATCACCTCTTTCTTAAGGCGTTCTTCCTCCTCATTGGTTACGTCACGCAGGATCGCAATTACGATATGCGTGGTCTTGTCGTGCACCAGCGACAGCTCCAGATACTTCGAATACTCCGCGTAAAACGCGCGCTGTTCCTTCACCATACGCCCTTCCAGCGCGGCTAAAAACGGCTGCGGGTCCATCACTCGCACCAGCGGCTCGCCCAGCACGTCCCCCTCGTGCGCGATGTGCAGCATCTTCATCGCGGCGGCATTGACCTGCTGCACCTCCAAATCCTCGTTGACCACGAGGATGCCGTTTGGCGTGTGGCTTAAAATATTGTTGGAGAAGCGCTCCGTCCTGTCCATCAGAAACGGCAGGCACATGCTACTATCCGCCTTGCCGTGATAGACCGCAATCGCCTTCTCGCGGCATGTTTCGTAGCCGCAGCTGCCGCAGTTGAGCTCGTCTGCCTTGCTGGTCTTGCCGGTCTTTGCGAGAATCTCCGCAATCTCCGCCTCGGATGGCATCGTGCTCGGTACGCCAATATAGGAAAACCGCCGCGCGAGCGTGCCCGCCTCGGCCGTGGGCACAGCAAAGTCGCGCTTGCCTGCAAACGTGGTCACCGCCTGATAATGGCGCACGGGCGAATTGTTGTATTTTTCCATGACAGGCCCGCCGATGCAGCTGCCAGAGCAGGCGCTCATCTCGAGAAAACAACGATGCAGGTTGCCCGCGGCGATGTCCTCCAGCGCGGCTTTGCAGTTTTCCGTGCCGTCTACCGTCAGGCAGGTGTAACCCGTATCAGGGATGTCCATGGTCTTGAGGATGCCGCCAACAGTGGGAAACAGCCGCGCGCGGCTCTCCTGTGCGCTGTCGAGCTTGCGCTCAGGCACGATGCCTGCCGCGTTGAACATCCGCGAAAGCTCGTCAAACGTCAGCACCGCGTCCACGGGGCTGTTTTCCGCTTCGTCTTTTTTGGAAAGGCATGGGCCGATAAACACCGTCTTCGCCGTGGAATCACGGCGCTTAATATCCTGACTGTGCGCTATCATGGGCGACACGACAGGCGAAAGGTACTTGATCAGTTCGGGATAGTATTTTCGAACCAGCAGATTGACCGAATGGCAGCAGGAGCTGATGATCACATCCATGCTCTTATCCTGTATCTGCCGCTCATATTCGCGTTTGACGAGCGTAGCGCCGAGCGCGGTCTCCTCTGCGGAAGCAAAGCCAAGCTGCATCAGCGCCCGCTTGAGCGAAGCAAAACCAGACTGCTCAAAATAAGCCGCAAACGAGGGCGCAAGGCTTGCAACTACAGGAGCGGTGCCATCCAGCATCACGCGTACAATTTCCGTTCCGTCGGCGATCTGTTTCGCGTCTTGCGGGCAGACGACAAAGCATTGCCCGCAGAGGATGCATTCCTCGCCGACGATGTGCGCCTGATTGGCGGAGAAGCGGATCGACTTCACCGGGCAATGGCGAATGCATTTGTAGCAGTTTCTACAGTTCGACTTCTTCAGCCGTAAAACATCAGACACGGTTTTTATCCTTCTAAATCGGTATTACAATCTCGGTATTTCGACTTCTTTTTTTCTATGCTCATCAAGACGCGGCAACACGGTC
>DNFZ01000003.1:0-5803 GCA_003486785.1 Clostridiales bacterium
GGCTGTAACGCAGCTGCTGCGTCCGCCGATACTCGACCTGCCAGAACTTGGCGGGTGTTTTGTCGGCGGCGGCTCTCGGAAGGCACTTCGGCGGCTTTGGTTCGGGTCGGCTTTCAGCCGGTGACCAACCCTCTCTTGGAACTGCTTGCGTTTCGCTTACTCTTTTCCGATCAATCGCCTTGTTTTGTTTTTGTTATCTTAGTTTATTTGAATTCTGCTTGTTGTGTCAAGATGCAATGTGACTTTCTCACAGAACAATTCCGGCATAGATCATGCAGAGATTCGCTGTTTAGAATCAACTCGCCTTCAAATCAAAATCCCGTATTCGGCTTCGTTCCCCCTTGTCAAATCTCTCTTTCTGGGCGATAATAAGATGTTTTTAACGATAAATAAGGCGATCGAGGTGAACTGGATTATGAGAATGAGCGAACTGCTCGGCGAGCGTTACAAGGAAAAACCCGCAGATTGCAGCATCGAAAGCCACGCGCTCATGGTGCGCGGCGGCTATATCAAGCAGGTCAATACCGGCGTATACACGCTTCTGCCGCCTGCGCGCCGCATCACGCAGAAGATCGAGCGCATCATCCGAGAGGAGATGGACGCAATCGGCGGACAGGAGGTGCTCTTCCCCGTCGTGCTGCCTGCCGATCTGTGGCGGGAGAGCGGACGTTTTACGAGCGTAGGCAAGGAGCTTGTTCGCCTCACAGATCGTATGGGCGCGGATATGGTGCTCGGCATGACGCACGAAGAGGCAGCGGTGCATCTATCGCGCGATTGCGCCAAGAGCTACGCCAAGTATCCATTCATGATCTATCAGATTCAAACCAAGTTTCGCGACGAACCGCGTGCCCGCGGCGGCTTGATCCGCGTGCGGGAGTTCACGATGAAGGACGCCTATTCCTTCCACACCACGCAAGCCGATCTGGAGGCGTATTACGAGCGCTGCTATGTTGCATACGAGCGCATCTTCAAGCGCGCGGGCTGCAAAAACGTCATCGCGGTGCTCTCCGACTCCGGCATGATGGGCGGGCGCGTGTCTCACGAGTTCATGCTGCTCACCGACATCGGCGAGGACACGCTTGTCATCTGCGATAGCTGCGACTTCAAAGCGAACATCGAAGCCTGCGCCAGCGAGGTGGACAACTCCGCCCTCTTTGCAACCGAAGCGCTCACCCTCGTGCCCACGCCGGAGATGGCGACCATAGAGGATGTCGCGCGGTATCTGCAAAAGCCACACAACGCAACCTGCAAAGCCGTGGTCTATCAGCGCAATGCGGACGATAGCTATGTCGTCGTCTTTGTGCGCGGGGATCTCGACGTGCACGAAACCAAGCTGCGCAACACCGTCGGCGCGGAGATCCACCCCGCCGTGATCACGCCGGAGAGCGGCATCGTCGCGGGCTTCATCGGCCCCATGGGGCTTGATAACAAGAAGATCACCGTCTTGTTTGACCGCTCGCTGGAGGGCATTGGCGCGGTGGTTTGCGGCGCGAACAAGCAGGACTATCACTACACGGGCTTCAACATCGAGCGCGATTACGGCAAGGTCGCCTTTGTAGACGTTGCCCGCGCGGTTCCCGGCGGCATCTGCCCCGTCTGCGGCAAGCCTACGATGCGCATCAGCAACGGCATCGAGGTGGGCAATATCTTCCAGCTGGGCGATAAATACACCAAGAGCATGAGCATGCAGTATCTCGACGAAAACGGCGCGCTGCAGTACCCCATCATGGGCTGCTACGGCATTGGAGTAGGCCGCATGGCCGCGAGCGTCTGCGAAGAGAGCCACGATGAATACGGCCCCGTCTGGCCGATCAGCATTGCGCCGTGGGAGGCGCAGATCTGCGTGCTGCGCGCCGATCAGGAGGAGCCAAAGCGCATTGGCGAATCGCTCTATGCCGCGCTGCAAAAAGCGGGCGTGGAGACCATCATCGACGATCGCGCGGTCAGCGCAGGCGTCGTGTTTTCAGAAGCCGACCTCATCGGCGCACCGATTCGCCTCACCGTCAGCCCCCGCAACCTTGCGGACGGCATGATCGAGCTCACCACGCGCGACAAGCGGGTGAAAAAGCAGGTGCCGGTTGCGGAGGCGCTCACAGCCGTGCTCGAACTCAAATCGCAACTCTTTGCGGAGCTGGATCAGTCATGAGTAATCGCATGAACCGCCACTTTGTCTCTTTCGTGATCTCTCTTTTTGCCGTGTTTGCGCTCGCGCTTAGCTTCTTCGGCTGTGCCGCGCCCGCCGCGTCTTCCGCGTTGCAGACTGTCACGGCGCCCCCCCATGAGCAAGCATCGCCTTCGCCCGCGGCAACCGCGTCGCCAACGCAAACGCCTGCGTCCACGCCGGAGCCCACGCCCGATCCCGCGCTTGAGCCTGTCACGTTCGCGTGGATCAGCGACACGCAAGGCTATGCCTCCAGCTTTCCGGATTCCCTCCCGATCATGACGAAATGGATCGTTGCAAACCGCGAGCGGCTGAATATTCAGTATGTAATACACACAGGGGATATCGTCAACGACATGCTGCGCAAAAGGGAATGGAAGGCCGTGGAGGTCGCGTTTGACGAGTTTATCGGCAAAATACCGTTCTTTGCAATCGCGGGCAACCACGACAACAAGGGCATGATGCACATGTATGACGACTTTCATGCGCTCATGAGCCGTCAAAACTACACCGAGTATCCCACATTCGGAGGTGAAGAGGCGCTTGGACGTCGGCGTTATGATCTGGTTACCATCGGCTATGAGGACTTCATCCTCATCGGGACCGGATATTCCTTGCAGAAATCGGACTACGATTGGCTCAACCGCGTGCTCGCAGAGCATTCCGACCGCACGGCGATTCTCGTTGCGCACTGGTATCTTGAGCTCAAGGCGACGGACGCGCTATATGGCGATGCGAAGACGCTGCGCCGCGTGGTCGCCGCCAACCCGAATGTGCGCTATGTGCTCTGCGGACACAGGCACGGCCTTCGCCATGCTGAGGAGCTGTATGACGACGACGGCGACGGAACGCCGGATCGCGTCGTTCAGGCGATCATGGTCGATTATCAGGGCTTGCCGAATGGCGGCGAGGGGTATTTCATGCTGCTCACTTTCAACGTAGTCGAGCGGACGGTGTCCATCACCTCGTATTCACCGGTGCTTGACGATTATAATTATTATGAGGACGAGTCGCTGGAGACGTTCACCATGCCGCTCTCAACGGTCAATCAGAAGTAACCACGCAGCGCCTCATACGGCTCCTTTTAGCCTCTGAACAACACACAGCGCCCCGGTTTGCACCGCGGCGCTATTTTTTCTCTTGCTCTAAGCAGAAGTCCGCTACTTCGTCTTTTTGAGTTCAATCGCGCAGTCTTGCTCCATCAGCCAGCCAAACTCCTCGGCCGGCATGGGGCGCGCATAGTAATACCCCTGGATGCGGTCGATGCCAAGCGCCCGCACGATCTCGTCCTGCGCCTCGGTCTCCACCCCTTCCGCCAGCGCAACGACGTGCATGCTGCGAAGCCCGGCCACGAGCGTTTGCAGCATTCCGCGTGATTTTGGGTTGTTTGCAATGCCGCGTATAAACCCCTTGTCGATCTTCACGCACTCAAACGGCAGCGTCATGACGTTGACCAGATTGCTATAACCTGTGCCAAAGTCGTCTAGATATACGCCGATACCGAGGCGGTTGAGTTCGTTCATGGTCGCGTGAGCGCGTTCAAGATCTTCAAGCAGCACCATTTCGGTGATCTCCAGCTTGATCTGCTTTGGCTCAATGCCGTATTGGTCGAGCAGTATTTGCAGATGATGAACCGTCTCGTCAAACTCATCCTGCTGAGAAGATACGTTGATCGAGAGCCAGCCGATGTTCGTGTTTTTGCTCGCCTGCAAAAATGCGCAGGCTTTTTCCATAACCATCAAGCCGAGCTCGGTTGCAATACCGGTCTCGATGGCAATCGGAATAAACTCGCCAGGGGATATCGCCCTGCCGCTGTCCTCGTTGAGGCGGAGGAGTACCTCTCCACCGGTAAACTTCTGTCGCCGGATGTCAAAGACCGGCTGAATATTGAGGAAGAACAGGTCTTCCCGGAGCGCTTTTTCCATTTGGGAAATCACATAGCTTCTGCGCGCAAATTGCTGCTTGAGCTGTTCTGAAAAGCGAACGGGCTTGCCGTTCGGGTCCTGCTTGGCGAGGCGCGTTGCGTACTCCAGCGACGCGATGACCTCGTCCACGCCGGATGCATGCGTGGGATACTCGACATCCGCAAATATCGCCTGCAACTGCGCTTGGTACTCATTCGTCTTCCAGCTCTCGCCGAACCGGCTCATAATCGAGCAAAACATCGCTTCATATGCCAGTTTCTCCATCTTCGTCACAACGAGCGTAAACTGCACGCCGGATGTTCGATAGACGGTTGCACGAGGCTCGAGCGTAGAAAGGAACGCGCCAACCGCGCAGAGAAACGCATCGCCCGCACGCTGGCCAAGCTGACCGTTGACCTGTTTGAAGTTTTTCAGCCCGATGATGATGATGCGATATGGCGTTTTGCGCTGGCACAGGCGGCTGATGTCGTTGAAGAACGCCTCGCGATTGGATAGCTCTGTCAGCGCGTCAACACGCGCGCGCTGCTGCTGCCCCGCGATAAAGAGCGTCAGCAGCGAATAGCTGATGATGGTGCCGGTGAGAATGGTTTGCTGGAAGAGATACTGCACGAAGCCGAGAAACGCCGCGATGGAAGGCAGCACAAACAGGATCAGCCGAAACGATTTTTTCACGCGGTTTCGTTCGAGCGCGCCAACCCACACGACGCTCACAATCGCGATGGCCAGATACAACAGCCCGATGATGTTGAGCGGTCCTCTTTGATACAGCCCCTGCTCGTCAAAACGAAACAGCCAGCCGGTCGAAAGGTTGACGAAAACGAGCGCGACTTCCAGCGCAAAAAAACTAAGCGCGACGATAACGGCGGTCTTGAGCCTCCGTTCGCCAAATCGCCTTTCAAACATGGTGAAGTATGTCGTGATGGATACCATCGTCGTCACGACGGCAATGGAGAAATAATAAAACGAATTGACGACGACGCTGAATGCCACGGGAACGCGCGCCGCGTGTTCAATCGTGTAGATCGCGACGATGTTGTTGACGATGGCAATCAGCGAAAATAACAGTGCAAACCGAAATGTGAGCTCTTTGGGAGTGGTCGCTTTTTTATCGAAGAGCATATAGACGCCAATCAGCGCCAATAGTACGCAGGATATATATTCCGGAACGATGATGTACTTCAAGCCCGCGTATACTCCCTTTGGTGATTTTACTTATGTATAGTACACCAACGGTTAAATAATATCAACTAAACTTTTTTTATGTAATTATTCCTTTTATATTCTCAGAAAATCTGTTGATTTTTCAACATATTCGTCCGTTTTTCCATATTCGTTACACAGCGCAAGCAGAGTTGACTGCAAAATGTCACAACCAACGCTGTCGAAAAAGCAAGTTTTGTTAATATTTACTCTGTTTAATAGATGATTATTGAATAAACGAAGGCGCATACATACGCTCGTAGTAGTCCACATACTNNGCGAGCCACTCGGGATTGTTCTGATACCACGCTATCGTCTCGGTAATGCCCGCCTCAAACGTATACGCGGGCGACCAGCCGAGCTGAGACGTAATCTTCGTGTTATCGATGGCATACCTGCGGTCATGCCCCGGACGATCTTTGACATAGGTGATGAGCGCTTCCCCTGCGCCGAGCGTATGGATAATGCGCTTTACGATGTCTATATTCGCCTGCTCGTTGTTGCCGCCGATGTTGTA
>DNFZ01000003.1:5816-6418 GCA_003486785.1 Clostridiales bacterium
CACGTGCAGCCAGTCGCGAATCTGCATGCCGTCTCCATAGACCGGAAGCGCTTTGCCCTGCATACAGTTGTGGATCATCAAGGGGATGAGCTTTTCAGGGAACTGATACGGCCCGTAGTTGTTCGAGCAGCGGGTGATGTTCAGCGGCAGCCCGAAGGTTTCATAATACGCCCGGCAGACCAGATCCGCACCCGCTTTTGCTGCGGAATACGGGCTGTTTGGCGCGAGCGGCGTGGTTTCGGAAAACTTCCCTTCGCGGCCCAGCGCGCCGTATACTTCATCGGTGGAAACCTGTAAAAACCTCACGCCAGCGCGGTAAGCACGGCTGTATTTATCGTCCGGCGCGCTCTTCCAGCGCTGCTTAGCGGCATCCAGCAATGCCTGTGTGCCGAGAATGTTGGTGGTTAAAAACAGCTCCGGCTCTACGATGCTGCGATCCACATGCGACTCCGCCGCAAAATTCACTACATGGGTGATGTCGTATTGCGCAAAAACCTCGCTCATCTTTGCGCGGTCGCGGATATCCGCGCGGATGAAGCGATATCCCTCATCCTGCGGAATATCGCCGAGGCTCTCAAGGTTGCCCGCGTAGGTCAGCGCGT
>DNFZ01000091.1 GCA_003486785.1 Clostridiales bacterium
GGGAACAACCGAACCAAGCCTTTTCTGTTACAAAATCGCCTGTTTCATGCGCCGCACATATCGTCCGATATCGGCAACGCAGTCGCGCCCGCCATCGCCAACCATGCGTACAATCGCGGAGCCGACAATCACGCCGTCGGCAAGCTGCGCTATTTGCCGCGCCTGCTCCGGCGTAGAGATGCCAAAGCCCACGGCGCATGGCACAGTCGGGTTCGCTTCCCGCACGAGCCGCACCATCGCGTCAAGATCGGTCGTGATGCTGCTGCGCTCTCCCGTCACGCCGAGGGACGAGACACAGTAGACAAACCCTTCTGCTTCCGCTGCGATCATCTGGATGCGCTCCCGTGAGGTTGGCGCAACCAAGCTGATAAAATCGATGCCTGCTCTGCGGCAGGCAGGCGCAAACTCCAGCTTCTCCTCAAACGGCACATCGGGCAGAATCAGTCCGTCCAACCCCACGTTTGCGGCGTTTGCTAAAAATCGCTCAATGCCGTAGGAAAACACGACGTTGGCATAGGTCATAATCGCCAGCGGTACTGAGACATCCTTTCTCACCTCGCGCACCAACGCAAATATCTGATCCGTCGTGACGCCACCATCGAGCGCGCGCGCATTCGCCGCCTGAATGACGGGTCCTTCCGCCGTGGGGTCGGAGAACGGGATGCCAAGCTCGATGATATCCGCCCCCGCCGCTGCCATTTCCCGCACAAGCCGCGCGGATGTCTCCAGATCCGGATCTCCGCAGGTGACAAACGCGATAAACGCTTTGCCGTGTTGAAACGCTTTTTGTATGTTACTCATGAATATCCTGCCCCCTGTAGCGCGCAATCGCCGCGCAGTCCTTGTCCCCCCGTCCGGAGAGGTTCACAACGACGAGCTGGTCTTTGCCCATCGCGGGCGCGATTTTCATCGCATGCGCCAATGCATGGGCGGACTCGATAGCGGGAATAATCCCTTCTGTTTGGCTCAGAAACTCAAATGCTCCAACTGCCTCATCATCAGTCACCGCGACATACTCCGCGCGCCCAATGTCGTGCAGCCAGGCATGTTCCGGCCCGACCCCAGGATAGTCCAGCCCCGCGGAAATCGAATAGACCGGCGCAATCTGCCCGTAATCATCCTGACAAAAATACGATTTCATGCCGTGGAAGATTCCAACGCTTCCCGTGCTGATCGTCGCGGCGGTTTCAAAGGTATCGGTTCCGCGCCCCGCCGCTTCACAACCGATCAACCGCACGGAGGCATCGCCGAGAAAATGATAGAACGCACCGATGGCGTTGCTACCTCCGCCGACGCAGGCAATCACCGCATCCGGCAATCGGCCCTCTTTTTCGAGCATCTGCGCCTTGATCTCTTTGGATATGACCGCCTGAAAGTCCCGCACGATGGTCGGAAACGGGTGTGGTCCCATGACGGAGCCCAGGCAGTAATGCGTATCATCCATGCGGTTTGTCCATTCGCGCATCGCCGCAGACACCGCGTCCTTGAGCGTAGCCGTCCCGCTCGTCACCGGGACGACCGTTGCGCCGAGCAGTTCCATGCGATAGACATTCAGCGCCTGCCGGATGGTGTCCTCTTTTCCCATATAAACAACGCATTCCATACCCATCAGCGCCGCGGCGGTCGCCGTCGCAACGCCGTGCTGCCCAGCGCCCGTCTCCGCGATGAGCCGCGTTTTACCCATTCGCTTGGCGAGTAACGCCTGACCGAGTACGTTGTTGATCTTGTGCGCGCCGGTATGGTTGAGATCCTCCCGCTTGAGGTAGATCTTTGCGCCGCCGAGCGAGCGCGTCATCGCCGCTGCGAAATACAATCGGCTGGGACGACCTGCGTATTCGTTAAGCAGGGTATCGAGTTCCTCTATAAAAGAGGGATCTTCTTTATAATGATTGTACGCATTCTCAAGCCCGATCACGGCGCTCATCAGCGTCTCCGGAATATATTGACCGCCGTGGATGCCGAAACGTCCTTCTCTTTGCTCCATATTGCCTCCGTTTGATTGCTCTGCGCAGCGTACCGCCGAAACGAATGCTGCCATCTTTGCGCGATCCTTCACGCCATCAGTTTCCAATCCAGAACTTGCATCCACCGCGAACGGCTGACAGCGAGTGAGCGCATCTTTCACATTATCCGCCGACAGCCCGCCAGCCAGGAAGAACGCACGCCTAACATTTGTAACCAACGACCAGTCGAACGATTCGCCCGTGCCGCCCGCCCCGTTGTCCAGCAATATATAATCCGCTGGAGATTGGATGGCGCGCAGCACATCTTCACCCGTGACAACGCGAAAGGCCTGGACCACGGTTTTTTCCGTCCGCTGCTTGAGCGCGAGCACATCGTCAAACGATTCTGAACCGTGTAACTGCGCGCAGTCGATTGCGTCAGATTCCAGCAGATGCAGAATATTCTCCGTCGGCTCGTTGATAAACACGCCAATCGCCAAAATGTCCGGCAGCAGCGCAGCCTTTAGCTCCGCCGCCTGCTCCGGCGAGACATAGCGGCGGCTCTTTTTGGCAAACACAAAGCCGATATAGTCGGGTCTTAACGCGTTGACCGCCTCGATATCTGCCATGCGGGACAGTCCGCAGAGTTTTATCTTTGTCATAGCACACCTCTAAGTTCATCCAGCATCGCCCGTTTGTCCGTCGCGCGCATGAGCGATTCGCCGATAAGAACCGCGTCCACGCCACTCTCTCGCAGAGCGCGAATATCCTCTGCCGTCCGGATGCCGCTCTCCGAGACGAAGAGAACCCCTTCCGGCGCGAACGCGCGCAGTCTTCTGCTGTTCCCGGTATCCACAGAGAAATCCTTGAGGTTGCGGTTGTTCACGCCGATGACGCGCGCGCCCGCACAAACCGCCGTTTGCAGCTCCGTCGCGTCGTGCGCCTCCACCAGCGCGGAAAGGTGTAGTTGATCGCACAGCGCGAGTAAACGCGCAATCGTCCTGTAATCAAGTATGGCGCATATGAGAAGGACCGCGTCCGCCCCCATCGCCTTTGCCTGATAGATCTGGTATTCATCCACGGTAAAATCCTTGCGGATCATCGGCACGGATACCGTTTCGCGTACTTCTCGAAAGATCTGATCGCTGCCTAGAAACCACCTGGGCTCTGTCAGGCAGGAGATCGCGTCCGCGCCCGCGCACTCATATTCCCGCGCGATGTCCAGATAGGGAAACTCCTCCGAGATGATGCCCTTGGACGGAGAAGCCTTCTTGATTTCGCAGATAAACGACAGACCCGGACGTTTCAGCGCCGTTTCAAAGGCAAACGCTTCCCGCACGGGCATCTCCCCTTCCGCGATCAACCGCTTCAACGCGTCGAGAGAAAGATGCTCTTTGTCTGCCGCGACACGCGCACGCGCATGATCCGCCAGTTGATCGAGTATCGTCGCCATATGCGTTATCCTTGCGACGCGGCGCAAAACGCTTCAAGTTTGCGCTCCGCCGCGCCGGTGTCGATCAGCTCGCCCGCAAGCCGGATCCCCTCTGCCAGCGAATCTGCCTTGCCGCCGATATACAGCGCCGCGCCGGCATTGAGCAGCACGACGTCCCGCTTTGCCCCACGCTCCGCGCCGGAGAGGATTGCCCGCGTGATGGCAGCGTTTTCTGCCGGCGAGCCGCCCTCCAGATCCGCCTTGCGGCATCGCGCGAAACCGAACTGCTCCGGCGTGATCACGTAGGAATCATAAATGCCGCTACGAAACGCGCAGACCGTCGTCGGCGCGCTGAGCGAAATTTCGTCCAGTTTATCCTGCCCGTAGACGACCATGCCGCGCACGACACCGAGGCTTGAGAGCACCCGCGCGAGCGGCTCCACCAACGACTCGCTGTAAACCCCCAGTAACTGCATCTTTGGCTGCGCGGGATTCGTCAAGGGGCCTAAGATGTTGAATACGGTGCGGATACCGAGCTCGCGTCGAATCGCGCCGACGTATTTCATCGAAGTGTGATACTTCTGTGCAAAGAAGAAGCAGATGCCGACTCTTTCCAGCAGGGTTACGCACTGTTGCGGAGAAAGGTCGATATTGACCCCCAACGCCTCGAGGCAGTCCGCCGTACCGCACTTGGAGGAGGCGGCGCGGTTGCCATGCTTGGCAACCTTGATCCCGCCCGCCGCGGCAACGAGCGCAGATGTTGTGGAGATATTGAAGCTTTGCGCCCCGTCGCCGCCGGTGCCAACGATTTCCATAAGCTCGAGATTGTGGGAAACCTTGACCGCATGATCTCGCATCGCCGCCGCGCAGCCGGAGATTTCGTCAATCGTCTCCGCCTTGGCGCTCTTGGTGGAGAGCGCCGCGAGAAACGCCGCGTTCTGCGTTGCGGTGGTCTCTCCACTCATAATCTCATTGATGACGGCATATGCCTCATCGTATGTTAGGTCCTGTTTGTCAACAATTTTCACGATTGCTTCTTTGATCATCATGCATACTCCTTTGCCAGTTGTAGAAAGTTTTCCATCAACGTTCTGCCGTTGGGGGTCAGGATCGATTCCGGATGAAACTGCAGGCCAAACACGGGGTGCGTATGGTGCATCGCCGCCATGATCTCACCGTCCAGCGTCCGCGCGGTAACGTGAAGACAATCTGGCATCGTTTCCTCCACCGCCGCAAGGGAATGGTAACGCGCAACGGGAATCGTCTCCGGGCAGCCCCGAAAAATCGGACAGTCAAAATTCAGCGTCGTATCGGACTGCTTTCCGTGCATCAGCTGCTTGGCGTAAGAGACAGTTGCGCCATATGCCGCGCAGATCGCCTGATGGCCAAGGCAGACGCCAAGCATCGGAATGCTCGCTCCGAGCGCGCGGATGACCTCCATACATACCCCCGCGTCCTCCGGCCTGCCAGGGCCGGGCGAAAGTACGATCGCCTCAGGCTTGCACGCGGCAATTTCGCTTACGCGCATCGCATCATTCCGAATCACCCGGATGTCCTCTCTGATTGAGCCGATGAGTTGGTATAGATTGTAGGAGAAACTGTCGTAATTATCGATTAAGAGAATCATAACGCTCCCTCCTCGGCAAGCTTCAGCGCCTTAACCACAGCGGCGGCTTTGTTCAAACACTCCTGATATTCGTTCTCCGGCACAGAATCCGCAACAATGCCCGCGCCGCTGCGTACGAACACCTTGCCGTTTTTCTTGTAAGCGATGCGGATTGCGATGCAGGTGTCGAGGTTGCCCGTGAAGCCCAAATACCCGATTGCGCCGCCGTAGATGCCGCGCTTGTTATTCTCCAGGTCGTTGATGAGCTGGCAAGCGCGAAGCTTTGGCGCGCCGGAGAGCGTTCCAGCCGGGAGAATTGCGTCGACGGCGTCCAGCGCGGTCTTTCCCTCGGCGATGTCCCCGCGTACGGTTGAGCCGATATGCATCACATGCGAAAACCGCTCGATCGAAAGATACTGCTCGACACGCACGCTGCCGAAACGGCTGATTTTACCAATGTCATTGCGTCCAAGATCGACGAGCATGTTGTGTTCGGCGAGCTCCTTCGGGTCGGCAAGCAGCTCGCGTTCAAGCGCCAGATCCTCCTCTTCGGTCTTGCCGCGCGGACGCGTTCCAGCGAGCGGATACGTGTAGAGCACGCCGTCCTCCAGCCGCACCAGCGTCTCAGGCGAAGCGCCCGCAACCTCCATGTCGCTGCTGCTGAAGTAGAACATATATGGGGACGGGTTCACCGTTCTGAGGACGCGGTAGGTGTTGAGCAGGCTGCCCGCATAGTCCGCCTCATGACGGTTTGAGAGCACGATCTGAAAGATATCGCCTTCATGGATGTGGTGCTTCGCCCGCTCGACCATCGCGCAATACGCTTCGCGATCAAATAAAGTCCGTAAGTCGGACTGAAGCCGTCCGGGGTCCTCTGCCGCCGGTTTTCCGTTGCGAATCAGCGCCGCCATCTGCTCTAGTTCCAGTATCGCGCGGTTATACTCCGTCTCTACATTCTTGAGCGAGATATTGATGATCAGAATCATCTTCTGGCGGAAGTTATCAAAGGCGATCACCTTGTCAAACAACATGAGATCCACGTCATGAAAGCCCTCGGTGTCCTCCGCGTCGAGGTGCAGCGTCGGCTCGGCATACTTGAGATAATCATAAGAAAAATAGCCGACCAAGCCGCCCGTAAACGGCGGAAGCCCATGAATCCTCGGGCTAACGTGCTCGTCAATGATTTGCTGGATATATTTCCCCGGATCGTTGGTCTCGAACGCAAGCGAGCCAACCTTCATCCGCCCGTTTAGGCAG
>DNFZ01000266.1 GCA_003486785.1 Clostridiales bacterium
CGCGCCCCGCGCTGCACTCGCACACGCTGACTCTTACGCACCCCGTTACGGGTGAAGTGATTTGTCTTACGGCGGAGTTGCCGGAGGACATGAAAAGGCTCATCGATCTGCCAAAACATGCAAACGAGGGAAGCATATGACGATCAAAAAGATAGAACAAAACGGCGTTATCATAGCGCAGGTGGAAGGCGAGGTGACATTGGTGAGCGACGTGCAGTCCGCGTTGGATCTGATGGCGACGGTGCGCTATGAGACGGACGCAGACCGCATGATCCTGCCCAAGGCGGCGCTCGCCGAGCGGTTTTTTGTGCTCAGCAGCGGGCTCGCGGGGGATATCCTGCAAAAATTCGTCAATTATCAATTCAAGGTTGCGATGGTGGGCGATTTCTCGGGCTACACGAGCAAACCCCTGCGCGATTTTATCTTTGAGAGCAACAACGGCAAGCATGTATTCTTTGTCTCCTCGGTCGAAGAAGCGCTCGAAAAGCTCGCGCGCACGAAATAACACAAAAAACTGCGCCAATTGACGCAGTTTTTTTGAGCGAAGATATGCTTCTAGCTTTTTCCGCGCACGAGAGAGGCGGTGCAGTGCGCACCCGCAAGCCTGTGCGCGAGGATCTCCTGATACGCATCTGACTCATACCAACTGCGGAACGATGCTTCATCCGGGAACTCGATGATCACCATTCGCCCCGCTTCCGATGTGCCCTCTAGCGGAATCGGCACGGGGTCAACGGCGAGATAGCGCCCGTTGAAGCGGGCAAAGACTGCATCGCAAGCATCCAGATAGCGGCTATATTCAACCGGATCGTGAATCTCTATTCGCGCCACAAAATAGCAGGACATGCGCGCGCCTCCCGACTAGATGATGCCGAGCGGCACGAGCACCGCAAGCAGCACGATATTGACGCAAACCAGCGAGAGGATCCACTTTTTCTGCGTCTTGGGCTCTTTGTCGTAGATCAGGTAGCTTGCGAGGAAGAACGGGATATAGGTCGTGATGAACACAGGAATCGCACCCCACCACTTATAGACCCAGATGAAAGCCGGCGTAGCGGCAAGGAAGATCTCGACGGCGGAGAAGAACAGCGCACTGCCGATGGCAAACGCGATACGGTTGTTGACACCGAGGATCTTCATGTTTTTGTCGGCAGGCAGCAGCTTGGATGTAAAGCCCGCAACCGCGAACATCATCGAAAGCTCCCAGCTGACACCAATGAGCAGAATGAAGCTCGTGCTCTCCGGCGAAACCGTCCAGAGCGCGTAGCCGGAGAAATGGCAGATGACCGCATTTGCGATCTCGTAAAGCCAATGCACACTATAGAGCATCAACGCTGCGGCGATGGCCTTGTAGTTCTTCTTGTGGATTTCGTCCACATAAATCATCACCACAAACGCGAGGATGGCGATGAACGTCCAGTTGAAGTTGCCCGTGCTGCGAACGGCGTCTTTTGCCGCATCCGCAAACTGCTTGAGCGCGCTGTCTCCAAAAAGCATGAAACAATTACCTCCCTATTTCATTTGATTTTTTGTGAGAAACTGCATACATTAGAAAATAGACAGAACAAAGAAAGGACTGCGTTCATTTTATCGCGATAGGCAACAACTGTCAATTTCAGCAATCGATCTGAAATTGAACTGTACACAACAGCCCCGCGGGATCACTCCTGCGGGGCTGTTGTGCTGCTTGCGTTATTTCACGAGCTTCGCTTGCGTTTTCTCCATGAATTTCGCATTGTCGACGATGAAGCGCTCCTGTGTGCCTTCGCCAATGAGCCCCGCGTCGTCATACGCGCGGCAGAGAAAGACGAGCCGCCTACGATCCACCTCGATGAGCTCGGTTTCGCAGCGCACCGTCATGCCCATCGGCGTTGCTGCGAGGTGCTTGACGTCGAGGCGTGTGCCGACCGTGGAGCTGCCCTCCGGTAGATACGGCTTGACGCTCTCCATCGCGCAATACTCCATCAAGGTGATCATGCAGGGCGTAGCGTAGACGGCAAGGCCGCCGCTGCCAAGAGCGCTTGCGATATTCCGTTCGGTAACGAGTTCCTCTTGCGTGCCGCGCACGCCGCGACCCAGTTCGTTCATGGTGTGATCCTTTCGGGAAAACATTCTTGCACGATTCGCGCAGTTCTACGATAGGATACTGCGGTTGAAAGCAAAACGCAACGGCAGGCAAGAAGAATCTTTATTCGTAGTCCACCACGTCTACCCAGCGAAACAGTAGCTCCCGCTCCTCCGGCTTACCCTTGACGGACTGGCTGGCGGCAACGATTGGAATCCACTTTTGCACATATTGCCGCGGGGTATCGCTCTTTTCGCAGAAGAGCTTGAGGTAGCTTTCGGCGGTCTTCTCGTCTCCCGCGAGGGCAAAGAGCAGATAGGTGCGCGCTGCGTCCGCGCTGGCGTTGCCCTGCGTGGCGTGCGACCAGTCCAGGATAAACGGCGTGCCGTCGTCGCGAATGATGATATTCGTGGGGTTAAAGTCCCCGTGGCAGAGTTTGTTGTGGCGCGGCATGGACTCTAAGCGCGTGTGCAGGTCATATTTCGTCGCCGTCGGCAGCTCGGTCTGGATGATCTTGCGATCCATCTTGTCCCGCAGCCGCGGCAGCAGCGGGCAGATCTGGCGGTGCATCAGCAGCTGAAGGTCGACAAACTGCTCAAGATACTGCGCGTGCTTTTTCGGGTTTTGCGCCATCAGCTCCGCGAGCGTTTGCCCGGGGATATATTCGGTCATGATGTACCACTTGCAGTCTTCGGTCATGCCAACGCCAAAGAGCTTTGGCACGTGCAGCGCGGTCTCCTCTACGCGCGCGTGGTTGAGCGCCTCGTTGAGCACATCCGCCTTTTTGAATCCTTCGCCGAACACTTTCACGACCGTATCGCCGTCGCGATAGATCGTCTTGTTTGCGCGAAACGCGATTACATTGGTCAAATCCATGGCGTTCTCCTTTTTCTGCGTTAGAGTTGGTGTTATTGAAAAACGGCTTGGCGTCAGGCAGGAGTTCTCCTGCCCGACACCATTTTAACAGAGTGGAGACGGTTTTGATCGTCTCGTTTTTTGTTTTAAACGCGTACGCGCGTGCCGTAGTAGGCGTTGAGATACATCTGCTTGAGCTCGCTCATGAGCGGATAGCGCGGGTTTGCGCCGGTGCACTGGTCGTCAAACGCCTGCCCCACCATCTCGTCGAGGCGGGCGAGGAAGTCCTCTTCCTTGATGTCATAGTCGCGGATGGTCTTCTTGATGCCGACGCGCGCCTTGAGCGAATCCAGCGCCGCGATGAGGGATTCGACCTTTTCCGCGTCCGTCTTGCCCTTGAGGCCGAGAGAATCAGCGATTTCCGCATAGCGGGCAAGGGCGTGCGGGTGGTCATACTGCGAGAAAGCACCCATCTTGACCGGAACGTCCGTGGCGTTGAAGCGGATGACCTCGTCGATCATCAGCGCGTTTGCCACGCCGTGCGGCAGATGGTGGAAGGAGCCGAGCTTATGCGCCATGCTGTGGCAGACGCCGAGGAACGCGTTTGCAAACGCCATGCCTGCCATGGTGGCGGCATTGGCCATCTTTTCGCGGGCGACGGGGTCGTTTTCGCCGTTCTCATAGGCGCGGGGGAGATACTCGAAGATCATCTTAAGCGAGCGCAGCACCGTGCCGTCGGTATAATCCGTGGCGAGCATGCTGGCGTACGCTTCGAGGTTATGCGTCACTGCGTCGATGCCGCTGGCTGCCGTGAGACCCTTTGGCGCGTTCATCATCATGTCCGCGTCGACAATCGCCATGTTCGGCATGAGCGCGTAGTCCGCCAGCGGGTATTTCACGCCCGTGGATTCATCCGTAATGACCGCAAACGGGGTGACCTCGCTGCCCGTGCCCGCGGTGGTCGGAATCGCGATAAAGTACGCTTTTTCGCCCAGCCTGGGGAAGGTGTAGACGCGCTTGCGGATGTCTGCAAAGCGCATCGCCATATCCATAAAGTCCGCTTCGGGATGCTCATACAGCACCCACATGATCTTTGCCGCGTCCATCGCCGATCCGCCGCCGAGCGCGATGATCACGTCGGGTTTGAAGGTTGCCATCTGTTTTGCGCCTTCGCGTGCGCTGGCGAGGGTGGGATCGGGCAGGACGTTGAAGAACGTCTCGTGCGCAAGACCCATCTCGTCGAGCTTGTCCGTTACCGCGCGGGTGTAGCCGTTTTCATAGAGGAATGTGTCGGTGACGATGAACGCGCGCTTCTTGCCGAGGGTGTCCTTGAGCTCACTGAGCGCAACCGGGAGGCTGCCCCTCTTGAAGTAGATTTTATCGGGCGTGCGGTACCAGAGCATATTCTCTCTCCTCTCGGCAACGGTTTTGATGTTTAGCAGGTGCCTGACGCCCACGTTTTCGGAAACCGCGTTTCCGCCCCAGCTGCCGCAGCCGAGCGTGAGTGAGGGCGCGAGCTTGAAGTTGTAAAGGTCGCCGATGCCGCCGTGCGAGGAGGGGGTGTTGACCAGAATACGGCAGGTCTTCATGCGGCCGGTGTACGCCGCGAGCTTGTCCTTCTGCGTCACCGGGTTTAGGTAGACGCTCGCGGTGTGGCCGTAGCCGCCGTCCGCAATCAGGCGCTCCGCCTTTTGCAGAGCCTCTTCAAAGTCCTTGGCGCGATACATCGCGAGCACGGGGGAGAGCTTCTCGTGCGCAAACTCTTCGGAGAGCTCAACGCTCTCGACTTCACCGATGAGAATTTTCGTCTTTTCCGGCACGGTGACGCCCGCGAGCTTCGCGATGGTGTAGGCGCTTTGACCCACGATCTTTGCGTTTAACGCGCCGTTGATGAGGATGGTCTTGCGCACCTTTTCCGTTTCGTCGGGCTTAAGAATAGTACAGCCGCGATCGGCAAACTCTTTTTTCACTTTGTTGTAGACAGAATCGACCGCGATGACCGCTTGCTCACTCGCGCAGATCATGCCGTTGTCAAACGTCTTGCTCAGTATGATTGAGCTTACAGCAGCGAGGATATCCGCAGAGTCGTCGATGATGGCCGGCACGTTTCCGCTGCCAACGCCAATGGCGGGCTTGCCGCTGCTGTAGGCGCTTTTGACCATTCCGGGCCCGCCGGTGGCGAGGATGAGGTCGGCTTCCTTCATGGCGAGATTGGTCAGCTCCAGACTCGGCACATCCACCCAGTCGATGATGCCTTCCGGCGCGCCTGCGGCGAGCGCTGCCTCAAGTACCGTGCGCGCGGCTTCAATGGTCGCTTGCTTGGCACGCGGGTGCGGGCTGATGAGGATGCCGTTGCGGGTCTTCAGCGCGATGAGGGTCTTGAAGATCGCGGTCGAGGTCGGGTTCGTGGTCGGGATCACCGCGGCGATGACGCCGATGGGCTCCGCGATGCGCGTGATGCCGTAGGCCTTGTCCTCTTCGATGATGCCGCAGGTCTTCGTGTCGCGATACGCGTTATAGATATATTCGGAAGCATAGTGGTTCTTGATCACCTTATCCTCAACCACGCCCATGCCGGTTTCTTCCACGGCGAGTTTTGCCAGCGGAATGCGGGCTTTGTTGGCGGCGGTTGCGGCGGCAAGAAAGATCTTGTCCACCTGCTCTTGTGTGAAGTTTGCGAATGTTTGCTGCGCTTTGCGGAGGCGGAGAAACGCGCGCTCCATGGCTTCCACGCTATCAATGGGGGTTCTTTCTATCCTGTTCGTCATGCTCTCCATCTCCTCTTGTCTTCCTCTAGGTTCTACTGGTTGCTATGTAAGTTGGGTTTTTCTAAACTTTCGATTGCCGGGCTTTTTCGTTACGCTTTGTCGCAGCCTGCCCGCCGCGGAAGCGGTAACGATTGAAAAAGTGGCTGGCGATTCCGCTTTTGTGGCAACCTGCCCGCTGCCGACACGGAACCGAACCGTGGATCGATGCTCTCCTCGCGCCCGCTTGTCGCAGCCTGCCCGCTGCGGAAACGGTAACGATTGAAAAAGGGGCTGGCGATTCCGCTTTTGTGGCAGCCTGCCCGCTGCCGACGCGGAACCGAACCGTGGGCCGATGCGTTCCTCGCGTCTTTTGTCGCAGCCTGCCCGCTGCGGAAACGGTTAGGAACGCGTGTCCGTTTTGGCTCGGAAGACGATCACGCTTGATCGATTTCACGTTTGCCATTGGAGGATGCGATCTTACCTGTGCCATTGCAGAAACAGGTGAAGATCGATCGAAAGAGCGCTTTCCGGTGGTTTTCTTCCCTTTAGCAGCCTTCCCGCCATCCGAAAGAGGAGATTTGGTCCGCCGGTTGCTTTCTTTGTGTCTAAAGAATACGACAAAGCGCCATCTCTTTGAAGAGAGCAATTCGGAATATCAGTATATAAATATCGATATAATAATATCTATAACACAACAGCATAAGGACTTACTATCGTTGCGTCTGCGCGAAAAATAAAAAACCCCGGTTTTTACCGGGGCAAGAGAGTGGATTATTTTTGAACAATGCGCTTGGCAGATTCCCGCAGCTTCTCCATCAGGAGCCGATCGAGCCGCGTGAGATGATAGCCTGCACGATAGATGAGAACGTCCCGATACACATTGCCGGGCAGCTCGACGTGCCGCTGCACCAGCCCGAAGCGATCCAGCACGTCCTGCGGCATCGGGGAGGCGATGGCATATGCTGCATGCAGGCGGCTGATGAGCTCGAGCTGGCTTGCGCGCTCATAGACGGTAATGGTGTTTTTCGCCTCTATGGCTTGCGCGATCTCGCGTGCCTGATTGATCGGAAGCGCGGGAATTGAGCCGTCGCCATAAAGGATTTCGGTGCAATCCGCCAGATCACGATTGCTAATCGTGAGCCGGTCTGCAAGCGCGTGCTGCTTGCTGAGGATAGCGACACACGCAAACTCCCAAATTGGCTCAGACACCAGTGAACGCTCCGCCAGCGCGCTGCGGTAGTTGGATTCATAGATGGTTTGATAGCGGATCACGCCCAGTTGATTGATGCCGTTTGCGACCTGCTTGATGGTGCGCATCGCGCCCGCCTCGCGATAGTCGATGCTGTAATCCGCATCCGGACCCAGCGAGAGGATCACCTCTGTGAGCGCCCGGGAAACATAGCTCGCGCGCGGGGCGCAGAGATCAAAGCGCGTCTTTTTATCGTCGGAGGGTTTATAGAGCGCCTCCATCTCGGCAATCTGCGTGAGGATGTTGCGCGCGTAGCCGAGGAACTCGCGTCCTTTTTCGGTGGGCACAACGCCTTTTGCCGTGCGGTCGAAGATCGCGATGCCAAGGTCGTCCTCGAGTTCCCGGATGGACTTGCTCAGGTTCGGCTGATTCATGTAGAGGTTTTCAGCAGCCTTGCTGATAGAGCCGGTTTTCTCGACCTCGACGGCGTATTTGAGCTGCAACAAGTTATTCAAGCGCTACTCCTTTCCGCGCGGAAACGCATTGGTTCGCTGCAAGGCTGTTTCATCTGCTCTCTGCGCGCATCGCGCGCCCGGCGGTGAGAAATGCGGCTTCGTCCAGCGTGGAACCGTTCAGCACGAGTTTGCCGTTGACATACACGCGCTCGATGCCAAACGCTTTGCTCTTGTCCGGAACGCCGTTTTTGAGTGTGTCTTCATCAAACACCGTCAGATCGGCGAAACAGCCGGGCTTGACATAGCCGCGGTCCTTCATCGAGAAGCGATCCGCCACCGCGCCGGTCATCTTGCGGATGGCGCGGGGCATGGTGTCGCCCTTGCCATTCAGCGAAAGATGTAAAAACTTCGGAAAACAATCGTAGATCGCGGGGTTTTGCACGCCGTTTTCCTCCACCCACGCGTCGGTCATATACAGAACGTTGTCGTGGCGCGAGAGGTCGGAGACGATCTGCGGCGTGCTGTAAGGCCCCATGTTGACGCGGCCAGAAAAATCGCTCTGCTCGCAGAGCATCAGGTATGCGTCAAGGTCGTTCATCCGTTTTTCCTTGGCGATCTGGCGGACGGTCTTGCCCTCGTATGCTTCATAGCCGGGCCCGATATAGGCGATCTGGATATCGTCAAACCCGAAGCCCAGCAGCAGAATGGTGGCGTAGGCCAGCACGCGGAAGCGGAATTTGTTGAAAAACTTGCGTTTGTCAGCGGGGCTGAGCGCCTGATACCACGTCGGCATCACCGCGGTGATGACCGAAACGCCCAGCAGCTCCGCGTAGATGTCAAACATCGCGTCTACGCCGCTTTCGCGCATGCGCTCGATGCCTGCGACCAGCTCGTCCTTGCATTTGAAGGAGCTGGTGCCCACGAAGATTGCGTGGGAGTATTGCAGCTTGACGTTGAGCCCGCGGGTGATCTCCTCAAGCTCGTCCAGCGCGCGGAGCAGATGCGGCCTGCCTAGAAGCTCCGGATACGCCATGGACACAGCGGAGCAGGCGCGCGGATGTACGGTCAGCGGGCGGTCATAGCGCGCGCAGAGCTCGGCGACCTTGCGCAGCTCCTCTTTCGGCGCATAGAGACCGGGCTCATACATGAGTCCCAACGAAACGCCGCACGCGCCCAGGCTCAGGTTTTCTTCGAGCAGCGCGAGCATGCTCTGCTGCTCGCCTTCGCTCAGCGGGCGGTTTGCGTAGCCCGTGCCGCTTGCGCGCGCGGTGCAGTGCCCGGTCAGAGACGCGATATTGAGCGGTGTGTTGCCGTCTATGGCGGCAAACAGCGCATTGAGGTCGGGGTAAACGCCAGTGAGCTCGTCCATGTGAAACAGCCCCGCGCCGACCTTGTCGATAAACGGGCTGCTTTCGGCAAACCCGGTCATGGAAAGCCCGCAGTTGCCGGTGATGAACGAGGTGATGCCCTGCCGCACGAACGGTTCAAAATACGGCTGCGGGTTTTGTTTCGCCGCGAACCAGTCGTTGTGGGAGTGCGCGTCAAAAAAACCGGAGGATATGCTTCTTCCTGTCAGATCAACGATCTGCGCATCCTCGGCATCGATCCGCGGCGCGACATCGAGGATTCTGTCATTCTCGATTAGAATATCGCCCGTATACGCATCCGCTCCCGTTCCGTCATAGATGCGGGCGTGTTGCAGCAGTGTCTTCATGTGTCTATATTTCTCCCATTTTGATCCCGGTAACATGGTATCACAATCTGATAAAAATGAGAAGTTCCACAGGCTTGTTGGATAAAAATTGACGTTTCCAAATTATCAAACTATACTATATGTAAATGAATAGCGTGTGCATCTGCGCCTGAAGAGGGCGCCGGCGAGTGAAAGCTTGCCGAGGGAATACGGATGAAAATTCCGGGCTACCCCAGTAACCGTGAAGCGGACGAACGGACACATAAGCCACTGCTGAATCAGCGGGAAGGCGTCCTAGTAGGATGAAGCGAAGCCGGGAGACCTGTTTGCGCATGACAATACTCCTGGGGTGGAGTGCAGCTAGTAAGCGCGTTGACAGCACGCGATCTTTCCATTGCTCCCTCTCCTCAAAGAGCGGAGCATTTTTGTTTGCTTCTCTTTCTTTCGTGTCAATAGCCGAAAAAAAGAACGGACACAGAATGATTTGCTTCCCTCTCGGCTCTATTCATTGGCAAAAATTGAAAGGGGATCAATCACAACATGAAACACAACAAACGACTTGCAGCCATCTTAGCTGTACTGCTACTCCTGACGACGCTCGTTGCATGCGCTCCGGCAGACTTCGTTGTGCCCAAAGACACCGGGGATGCCGGCGCGGTGCAGGAGGTCGTCGAGGCGCCTGCCGCTGCCACCGGCATTGAGACCGTAGATATGATGGGTCGCGAGATCAAGCTACAGGAACCCGCGATGCGCGTGGTTGCGCTGAGCGCGGCGGACTGCGAGATTCTCTACGCAATCGGCGCTGGAGACTTGCTGGTTGGCCGCGGCGAATATTGCGACTATCCGGCGCAGGTGCTGGATGTGCCCGCCGTGCAGTCCGGTATGGAGACCAACATCGAGCAGATCATTGCGCTAGCGCCCCAGGTGCTGCTCATGAGCGCGATGGCGCAAACCGAAGACCAGGTTGATCAGCTCGAAGCTGCGGGCATTCAGGTTGTGGTATCCGACGCGAAGGACATCAACGGCGTATATACGGCCATCACGCTCATCGGCGCGATTACCGGACGCGATGCTGAGGCGATGTCAGTCGTGGAAGCGATGGAAGCCACGCTCTCCGGTCTCTCGGTGCGCGCCGGCGAGCTTGCGGGCAAGAGCATTTATTTTGAAGTGTCTCCCCTGCAATATGGCCTATGGACGGCAGGCAACGGCACGTTTATGGACGAGATCGCCGCTATGCTGGGCCTTACAAACATCTTTGCGAGCGCTACCGGCTGGGTGGAGGTCTCCGAGGAGCAGGTGATTCAGGCAAACCCCGACATCATCGTGACCATCGCGATGTATTTCGGCGAAGGCATGACCCCGGCGGAGGAGATTCTCTCTCGCGCGGGCTGGCAGGAGATCACCGCCGTGAAGAACGGCGACATCCTCAACCTGCCCAACAACGAGCTTTCGCGTCCGGCTCCGCGCATCGCCGACGGCGCACAGGCGCTGTTTGATTTTGTCAAAGAGATCGTCGCGCTTGAGAACGCGGCGTAAATCAACGCTTGAAAGAAAAGAGATCGTATTCCTTTGAACAGTAACCAACAAGCGCGCAACGGGGGCGAGCTGCCGCCCCCTGCGCGGAGCACACAAAGCGGCAAACGGGAGGGCTTTCGCGCTGGCGAACTCCTCCTGTTCTCGCTCGTCACGCTGAGTGTGATGGCGCTCTGCGTCTGCATTGGCAGCGTGAGCCTGCCGCTTCGTGAAACCGTCACGGTCATCTGGAACGCGATCTGGGGCTTGCCGATGCCAAGCGGCATCTCCGTGCCGATCATCCTCTCCGTGCGCCTGCCGCGCGTACTTTGCGTGGCGCTCACGGGCGCGGCGCTCTCGCTCTGCGGCGGCGCCATGCAGGGGCTGCTCAAAAACCCGCTGGCGGACGGCAGCACACTCGGCGTTGCCAGCGGCGCGTCGCTCGGCGCGGTGATCGCCATCGCGTTTGGCATCACGCTGCCTGCGCTTCCGTTTGCGGGAACCATGGTGCTGGCGATGGTGTTTGCGTTTCTCTCGCTGCTCATCATCCTCTCGCTTGCGTATAAGATCGACTATTCGATGAGCACAAACACCATCATACTCATCGGCGTGATCTATTCCATGTTTGTTTCGAGCATCATCGCGCTCATCATCTCGTTTGCGTCTGACCGCGTCAAGCAGATCACCTTCTGGACGATGGGCTCGCTGCTTGGCACCAGTTTGCAAAACGCGCTGGTTTTGCTCGTGGCGCTCATCGTATTTGGTGGCTTAATACTGCGATTTTCCCGCGAGCTCAACGCCTTTGCCGTGAGCGAGAACAATGCGCGCAGCGTTGGCGTGCCGGTGCGCCGGGTGAAGTTGGTTCTGCTCATTGCAGTGAGTGCCCTCATCGGCGTTTGCGTTTCCATCGGCGGCACGATCGGCTTTGTCGGCCTCGTCACGCCGCACATGGTGCGCATGATCGTAGGGCCCGATCACAAGCGCCTGCTGCCGGCGTCACTTTTTGGTGGAGCATCGTTTCTCGTGCTGGCAGATCTCGTGGCGCGGACGCTCTTAAACCCCATCGAGCTGCCCATCGGGGTGGTGACATCGTTCATCGGCGCGTTTTTATTTATCGTGATCTTTTATCGATCCAAACGGGTGCGCGTATGAGTTTATTGGAAGTCAAAGATTTAACCGTACGCTACGGAGAAAAGGCGATTGTCGACGGCGTGCGCTTTTCGCTGGGCGAGGGAGACTGGCTCATGATCGTCGGCCCCAACGGCGCGGGCAAGAGCACCATCGTCAACGCGGTGTCTCAGGGTGTGCCTTATTCCGGCGAGATCAGCCTGTTGGGCAAAGATATTCGCCGCTATCGCCCGCATGAGCTGGCAAAGCGCCTCGGCGTGCTCGCGCAGACGCACGCGATGGGCTATGGCTTCACGGTGGGTTCGGTCGTGCGGCTGGGGCGCTATGCCTATGCGCCGGGGTTGTTTTCCGGCGTACACGCGGAGGATGAGGCTGCGGTTTTACGCGCGCTGGAGCTCACGGGGCTTGAGCGAATCGTGGATCAAAACGTGCTCACGCTCTCCGGCGGTGAGCTGCAGCGGACGTTTTTGGCGCAGCTCTTTGCGCAGAACCCGCGCGTGCTGCTGCTGGACGAGCC
>DNFZ01000054.1 GCA_003486785.1 Clostridiales bacterium
GGAGAGTCCTAGTGCCCCTGCCAAAGCAAAAGACCATCCGGCTTGGATGGTCTTTTGCTTTGCGTAATTCTTTCTTACTCCGGCTTGCCTGCGCCGCAGTTGGAGCAGAACTTGCCCGTGTTACCGGTTTGTCCGCACTTCTGGCACGTCCAACCCGCTTCGGGAGCCGGTGCGCCGCAGTTGGAGCAGAATTTTCCGGTGTTGCCCGTCTGGCCGCATTTCGCGCAGGTCCAGCCCGACGCCGCCTGCTGCGCTTGCTGCTGCTGACCCATGCTGAACAGCGCCGCCGTGTTTGAGCCGCCCGCGTTGGCTGCGGCATTCATGCCTGCAAACGCCATAAACGCGCCGTTCTCGTTCTTTGCCGCATCTTGCATGGCCTGCGCCTGTGCGCTGGCGAGCACGGCCGCCGCCATGGTCGGGTCTTTGAGTGCAGCCGCCTGCTGCAGTTGCTTGATGCGATTTTCGTCCTCTTCCGAGGCGGTTACGGAACTCACGCCGAAAGATGCAATCTCGATGCCGCGCAGCTCTCTCCAGTCTGCAGAGAGTTCCAGATTGAGCGCATTGGCGATCTCTTTTGCGTGCCCGGGCAGCGCGCTGTAGCGAAGACCCATCTCGCTGATGCGCGCAAAAGCAGGCTGCAAAGCGGTCATGAGCTCACTCTTTAGCTGGCTTTCGATCTCATCCCTTCGGTAATCTGTCTCAACATTACCGCAAATATTTTTGTAGAACAGGATCGGATCGACAAACTTATAGGAATACTCACCGTAGCAGCGAATACCGATGTCTATATCCAAACCAACGTTTCGATCGACAATACGGAACGGAACCGGATTTGCGGTACCGTATTTATTGCCGAGAATCTCTTTTGTGTTGAAGAAGTATACGCGCTGATCCTTGGCCGTATCTCCGCCAAATGTGAAACGACGACCGATGATCTTGAGCGATTCGAGAATGCCCTTGCCAAACCCGCCATAGAAAAGGGAAGGTTCGGTAGACTTGTCGTAAACATATTCTCCCGACTCTGCAGTGAAGTCAACAACCTTGCCTTGCTCCACGATCATCATAAACTGACCGTCGTTGACAGCGACGATGGAGCCGTTTGTGATGATGTTGTCGGAAGCTTTGGTGTTGGAGCTGCGCTTGTCGTTGACGCGCTTGACACCCTTTGTGACAAGCACGTCCGCTCCCATCGATTCACAGTAAAAATACTCTCTCCATTGATCGGCCAACACGCCGCCGATTGCGCCGGTGGCTGCGGATATCAAACCCATCGTTTTAACCTCCATGTTTTATGAAATCATTATACCAACGCTACTATTGTTTGTCGAGAGAGGAACCGAAAGGAGCGAGCGCACTCGTTGGGCGCAAGAGATGACACGCAACGGCAAAGGTGGTATAATACCGCCATCTTGGCAAACGCCGTGCTCAAAAATATCCGCTCATTCGCCGCGGCTAAGTCCGCGAAGATAAAGGAATTAGCAACATGCCAAAAAGCGAAAAGAAATCATTTGTCAAAGGCGCGTTTATTTTGGGCGCAGCAGGACTGATCTGTAAGGTCATCGGCGCATTCTTCCGCATTCCGCTCTACAACATGCTGGGCGACGGCATGCAATATTACGAGGCGGTGTATCCGTTTTATTCCACGCTGCTCGTGATCAGCTCGGCAGGACTCCCGACCGCGATCTCACGCATGGTTGCCGAGCGCGTGGCGCTTGGAGATATCCTTGGCGCAAAGCGGGTGTTTCGAAAATCTCAGATGCTGCTATCGATCATCGGCGTGGTGACAATGGCGATGATGTACTTTGGCGCGGATCTCATCGCGGCCATGACGGTCGGCCCGCTCGCCGCGCCATCATTTCGCGTGATGTCTCCGGCGCTCTTGATCGTGTCGTTGATGTGCTCTTACCGCGGCTATCTGCAAGGTTTGCAGCAGATGACGGGAACCGCAATGTCCCAGCTCGCCGAGCAGGCGGGCAAACTCGCAATCGGGCTCTATCTTGCAGCGCGCTGGATGCCGCGTGGCCTGGAATACGGCGCGATGGGGGCGGTAGCGGGGGTAACGCTGTCGGAGCTGCTGGCGTTGATCGTCGTCGGCGCGTTCTATCTTTTCCGCAAGCGCGATCTGGAGCTATCCGCAGCAACAACGAGCGAAACAGCCAGCGACAAGGGAATCATCAAAGGATTGCTCGCAATCGCGATTCCAGTGACCATCGGCGCCTCGATCATGCCGATCATGGGTATTGTAGATGCTTCTTTGATCAAGAGCACGCTGATGAGCATCGGCTTTGACGAAGCCGCGGCTTCCATGCGCTTTGTCGCCCTGCGCAGCAACGTAACCAATATCATCAATATGCCCGCGGTACTGACCATCGCGCTTGCGATGAGCCTCGTTCCCGCAATCTCCGCGGCGCGCACAGCAAAGAACAAGAAGGCTATCCACACCGTCTCCGCAATGGGGATCAAGCTTGCGATGTTCATCGGCATTCCCTGCGCGGTCGGACTCTTCGCGCTCTCCGCTCCGGCGATCGATCTGCTCTATGACATCGACGCGCAACGGCTCGCGATCGCGAGCGCACTGATGCGTACGTCCGCCATAGGCGTTGTTTTTCTCTCGCTCGTTCAAACGCTTACAGGCATACTGCAAGGTGCTGGAAAGCAGCACATTCCGGTGATCAATCTTTTCATCGGCGGCGTGGTAAAAGTTGTGCTGATGTTAACGCTCATGCGAAACCCTGCTATCGAGATTCAGGGCGCTGCGATCTCTACAACTGCCTGCTATATCGTCGCAGGCGTGCTGGATGCAATCTATCTGATCCGCTTTACTAAGCTCAAGCTCAATGTCATGAATACATTTATTAAACCAATTGTCGCGTCTCTGGTTATGGGCGGCGCTGCATATTTCAGTTACGGTCTAATTTTTGAAAAGCTTGCTTCCAATACCATCGCAACTGCGGGCGCGATCCTCATTGGCGTTGCACTCTACCTTGCCGGCATACTCTGGATGCAGATGTTTACGAAGGAGGACCTCGCTTTTATTCCCGGCGGCTCTCTGCTTGCCAAGCTGCAATTCCGTCAAGAACAATCACACTGAAAGGGCTTTATGCATACGATATCCATCATCATTCTCCCCGCGCCGGCGGCGCTGACGATTGCGCAGCAAAACACGTTGCTCAGTAACCGGCGGAGATTTATTCAAACAGAAAAGCACCCCAGCGCGCAGGTTCTGCGTGAGTTGCGCCTTTCTTATACTTCGATGGATGATTTGTTTGAATCATCTGAGGATTTTGACGCGCTCAACGATGCTATTGCAGAGCGACTTTGCGGTGCGGGAGATTGTGTTTATATCGCCACT
>DNFZ01000257.1 GCA_003486785.1 Clostridiales bacterium
CATGTCAAAATCGACCAGGTTGGTGAAGATGAAGTCGCCCGTGCCAGCTTCCAAAAATCGCACCGTGGCATCGACACCCGCATGATTATTCTTTGTGTGATCGACCGTGCTCACCCCGCGGTGACAGAAAATGTCCTCGATCTTGCCGATGCCGACCACGTCCAGCCCGCGCTTGACCAGCGCGTCGAGCACCGTATCCGAAAACGGCTCGACCGCATAATCCTTGCGGTTCTCAGTGCGTTTGTATGCGCCGCTTTCGCCCTCGAACGGGCGGGCGATCACGCGGCCAACGAGAAAGCTGTCGTCGTTGAGCAGTTCGCGCGCGATTTCGCAGATGCGGTATAGCTCCGGCAGCGCAATCACACCCTCATGCGCGGCGATTTGAAACACGCTGTCGGCAGACGTGTAAACGATGGGTTTGCCGGTTCTGACGTGTTCGTCGCCCAGGCGGGAGATGATCTCCGTTCCGCTTGCTACCTCGTTGCCAAGTGTACCGCGGCCGATCTTTGCCTCAAATTCACGCAAGAATGCTTCCGGAAATCCTTTTGGATAAGTCTTAAACGCCTGCTTGAGCGGCAGGCCTGCCATCTCCCAGTGTCCGCAGGTGGTGTCCTTTGCTTTGGTCTGCTCAGCAAGGCGGCCATACGCGCCACCGGGCGTGATTCCGCGTGTGTCAAGCCGACTGTTCTCGATGGCGGCAAGGCCCAGCGCGCTTAAGTTCGGCAGATCGAGCCTTCCGCGTGCTTTGCGGATATTTCCGAGCGTATGAGAGCCCACGTCGCCAAACTCGGCTGCGTCCGGCATCTCGCCGATGCCGACGCTGTCTAGCACGATGACGATCGCGCGCTTACGATTCTTTTTCTTTGTTTCCATGCTGTTCACCTCAACTGTAAGATTGGATCGGTTTATGGGTGCTTCAATATATTGCATTCGATGAAATCATTTCATCTCAATCTTAGTTTAGTCTGATTTTGCTCCCGCGTCAATCGAGCAGGGTGACTCAGTCACGATTCGTGTTGCACCATCGTAAGTCATTTTTATGGGTCTGCTCCAAAACAGAAAAATCGCGCCGGAGGCGCGAACGAAGCTACACATCATTATCGTTTTAAATAGGTCAGCGCGCGCTGTGCCATCATGGCGACAAACTCCAGATTGCTGGGTTTTCCCTTGAAATCCTGCATGGTATAGCCAAAATATTCTCGGATGGTGTCCGCATTGCCGCGTGTCCATGCGATCTCGATGGCGTTTCGCACCGCATGCTCTACCAGCGGCGGGCGGGTGTTGTAGATCTTTGCCACGGTTGGATATATGTCGTTTGTGATGCTCAAATCCACGGGCGATTCGCTCATGGCATAGATACGGATCGCATCGCGCAGATAGTAATAGCCTTTCAGATGCGCGGGAACGCCGATTGCACGGATGCCGGCTGCGATCTGGCTCTCAAGAATGTCCATTACGTCGTCTGCATTTTCCGTTTCGCGCTCATACAGGCGCATAAACTCCAGCACCCTGAGCTGGACGAGATCATACTTGAGTGGCTTGGTGAAACAATAGATCACGCGGTCTATTGATGATCTGCAGCAGCCGGTCGTCCGCCAAAGCTGTGGTCACAAACACAAGCGGCCGTCTGTCCTCGCCGAGTTTTCCAATGAAGTCCAGAACGCAGATGCCGTCCAGATCGTGCAAAAACAAATCGAGTATCAGCAGGTCTACGTCCCGCGAAAAAATGGTATCGATAGCATCCCGCCCTGTAAACACGCTCTTGAGCATGCGAATGTTGTCCAGCCCCTGAAACGCCGCTTCGATTCCTTTCGCATCTGCGATATTGTTGCTTGCAATCAGCAGGTTTTTCTTCATTCCATCTCCTGGGTTTCATTTTTACGAGATTCTCTGCGACTCAATCGAAAGCAGCTTCTTTGAAATAGAACGCATCGATGCTTGACATATATCATAAGACAATTTCAGCCGTGCTCCGTGACCGTTTCGACAAATGATACCGTTTATCCGCTAAAATGTGCGCCGCATGGTCTCTTCCGCAGCGTCGATGAGCTGCTGGGCGTGCTCAAGCGCGACCACGTCTGTGCCGGAGCTGCCCATGATGCGCGAGATTTCATGCGCACGCTGCTGCTGTGTGAGCTTGATGGCGTTGGAGCGAGTGTGCTCGCCTGTCTCTTCTTTATACACGTAGTATTGTTGATTCGCATACGCAGCAATCTGCGGCAGATGCGTGATGCACAGCACCTGATGATTCTTCGCAATCTGACGCATCTTAATGGCAAGCGCAGTGCCGATCTGACCGCTGATGCCGCTGTCGATCTCGTCAAACACCATCGTGGGAATCCCATCCAGATCCGCAAGCACACTCTTGAACGAGAGCATGATGCGCGATAGCTCACCGCCGGATGCCACCTTGCTCAGGGGCTTCACCGGCTCGCCGCGGTTGGTGGAGAGCAAAAACTCCACCGCGTCGGTGCCCTGTGCGGAGGGGATTTCACCGGAGAGCGTTTGAAAATTTGCAGAAAATGAGGCATGCGGCATGCCAAGGTCGCTCAGCTCCGGCAGCAGCCTTGCGCTGAGCCGCTCCGCCGCGGCTTTACGAAGCGCTGAGAGCGCGCTGCTGAGCGCGTCATATTCCTGCTTTGCGGCTTCATAGTCTGCCGCGAGCTGCTCTCTGCGCTCTTGCGCGTTTTCGATGCGATCGAGCTCTTGCGCGCTCTTTTCGCGATACGCGAGAATCTCAACGATATCCGCGCCGTATTTGCGCTTGAGCGTGGAGATGAGTTCCAGCCGGGTCTCGATCTCGTCGAGCATGCCCGGTTCGAATGTAAAGTCCGTCTTGTAATCGCGCAGAGCATAGCTCGCGTCCTCAAGATCGTAATAGAGCGCATGCAGTTTTTCTGAAAGCTGCTGATAGTCTGCGCGAAACCGGGCGATGCCATCGAGCAGGTGCAGGGCGGTGCTCATCGAGGCAAGCGCGCCGCTGTTCTCCTCATCGTCGCCGCTCAGCGCAGTGTTTGCGCCCTCTAGCCCTTCCATGACGGTCTGGGCATTTTGCAGAAGCCCCCGCTGCTCTTCAAGCTGCTCTTCTTCGGCTTCCGTTAGCATAGCCGCGTCGATCTCTTTGATCTGGTAGGCCAAAAGATCGATGCGCCTTGCGCGCTCTTGCTCGTTGAACTGCGCGGCTGCTAGCAAGCGCTTTGCCTCCGCCGCATCGTGATACGCACTCGCTACGCGCGCTTTGAGCTCCAGCGCTTCTTTGCCCGCGAAGCGATCCAGCAGGCCGATGTGTTTCTTTTCGTCCAACAGCGACTGATGCGCATGCTGACCGTGGATGTCTACAAGGGCGTCACCGATGAGCTTGAGCACACCCGTATTGATCAGCATGCCGTTTGCGCGGCATACGTTTTTGCCGCTGAGCGAAAACTCGCGGTAGAGTATGAGTTCGTTCTCCTCGCAGTCGATCCCCTGCTCGGCCAGCTCGTCGAGAACCGGCTCGCCCGGCAACAGAACAAACGACGCCTCCACGCTCGCCTTTTCCTCGCCGGATTTGACGAGCTCGCGGCTGGCGCGTTCACCCAGGACAAAATTGAGCGCTTCAATAATAATGGACTTTCCAGCGCCGGTTTCACCCGTCAACACGGAAAATCCACCGTAGAAGTCGATCGAGAGATGATCGATCAATGCTATGTTGTGGATGGTTAACTCTTTGAGCAAAGATGACGCCCTCCTGTTTTGAGCATCTTCTGTTGGTACGATGGTTTTCGTCGCATTTTGCGCTCGCATTGAGAGCCTGCCGGATGGAGGCCATCAAACGATCCGCGCATCTGCCGAAAAAGAGAAGCTACTTCAGCATCTTTTGGAATTTTTTGATGATGTCACCAACGCTCTTTGCGTCCCGCACGGCGATAAAAATGGTATTATCGCCCGCAATGGAGCCGAGAATATCCGGCCATTTGAGCGTATCCACCGCTTCCGCCGCGGCGTTTGCGCTGCCCGCGATGGTTTTGATGACGATCAGGTTGCCAGCGCTGGTCACGGAAAGCACGCAGTTGCTGAACATCCGGATGAACCGCTCCTGCAGATCCGCTTCGGCCTTCTCCACCGTCGCATAACGGTAACGGCCTTCAGGCGTCAGCACCTTGATCAGGCGCAGCTCCTTGATGTCGCGGGATACTGTCGCCTGTGTGACGGAAAAGCCCTGCTCGCGCAGTTTCCCGGCGAGCTCTTCCTGTGTCTCGACGTTTTCCGAAGCGATGAGTTTGGAAATCATGTCATGCCGTTTTGCTTTCATGTTTCAATCCCCAATACAAATAAATATGAGTTCGGATGCAAAAACCTTGACTGTTGCTTGACTGTTGATTGATTGTTGCTTGAATGACGACCGTGTCCGGAGGTTGTGTGCGCTTAAGATGCTGCAGATGCTCATGCCCAGAGAGGTTTCAAAAACACAGCGAGGATCATGTGAGCTTATGCCGGATGAGTTCGAAAACGTTCTGCTCCTGAAACCGTATAAACCGCACACGAGTGTCTGAGCGGGTGATGCTGATGCGATCGAATGGATTCACACGGCTGAGTTTAATGCCGTCGCCCGCAACAAAGCCTTCACCGTTGACATGAAATGTCCATACCGCGTCCGGTGCGCTCACGACAGGGCGGATATGCAGCGTATGCGAGCAAACCGCGGTAACGATGATGCTATCGAGCGATTGTGTCACAACGGGGCCGCCCGCAGAGAGATTGTACGCGGTGCTGCCCGTCGGGGTGGAGGCGATGATGCCGTCCGAAAACACGGAGCCTACCGGCTGCCCATCGCAAAACATATCGAT
>DNFZ01000162.1 GCA_003486785.1 Clostridiales bacterium
CTATGTAGAGTATAAAGGAAAAAGTATGCTCTTAGATAGGCACTTAACTGATGGTAACAACAGAGAACCACGCTATTGTTTGAGGATTTACTTCTTCTGGGACTCTGAGGCTCAAATGGTTGTAGTAGGCAGTCTCCCTGCCCACTTAACAAATCAATGCTCTTGATTGATGGTATTAAATATTCGCCGTCTTAAACTAGCTTGTACTCCCTCAAGGGTTGTATGCATCATCAGTAGCAGTTGTGGCTTTTTATCTCTTTTTCGCCAACTGCGTCAGCCTCGCGAGATTATTGTCCTGTGGGCGCTTCACGCAGTGCAGAAAGAGCCGCTTCTTCAGCTCGCCGAGGGCTTTGCCTTCGGGCAAGCCTGATGCCTCCATCAATTGCTGACCTGAAATCGCAAGCTCCCGTTCGCTAAACGGCGTGCCGTCGTGCAGCATGGTTTCATTAAGCGAACGCCAATCCTCCGCCACATAGTCCACATCATACCCGCAGCCGCGAACATCCGCCTCCCGCAGCAGAATCTGATCCCACGTGCGCTCTCTGCCCCATTTTGCGAATTTCACGCGCAGTGTGCTTGTCTTTGCCATGTGCCGGATGTCGTACATATGCCCTTCGACGAGCTGGCTCACCTCCGTGATGGTTTTCTTTGGAAAGCGCAGATCGCTCAGCACGCGCTTCGATATGCGCTCGCCGAATTTATCGTGCGCGTACTGCACGCCCGTCTCGCGCTTGCAGTCGGGCTTGCCGACGTCGTGCAAGAGCCCGGCAAGGCGCAGTTTCTCCGTCGCGGGTGCTGCCGCGCAAACGCGGAAGCTGTGCTCCAAAACATCATAGCGGTGGTGGTCCGGCCGCTGCTCCATGCCGCGCGCGAGGTTGAACTCCGGCACGAGATAATCCCAAACGTCCAGCTCGTCCAATAGGCGCAGTCCGCGCATTGGTGAGCGCAGCTCGTCCCGACCGAGTTGAGGATAGCGCGCATCGGTGAGTAAAATCTTCACAAACTCCTGCCGCCTGCGCTCTTGCGCGATGTCCGCGAGCTTCGGCGCGTTTCGCTTCGCCGCCTGCCATGTGCTCTCGTCGATTGCAAACCCCAGCTCGCAGGCAAAGCGCACCAATCGCAGCACGCGCAGCGCGTCGGAATGCATGATGTCGTCCGGGTCGGCGCTCGTGGTGCGGATGATCTGTTGTTCCAGATCGGGGATTCCGCCTGTGGGGTCGATCACCTCGCCCGTCAAGAGATTGCCGTACAGCGCGTTGACGGAGAAATCCCGCCGCCACGCATCGTCCGCCAGACTCTCGCCGAACGCGACCATGCGCGGACGGTGCTCGCCGCCCTCGGCATACGCCTCCCGCCGGAAGGTCGTGTGCTCGACGATGCTGCCTGCAAAGTGCAGCTCCACGGTGCCCATCTCGGCGGCTTTCTCGATCACACGGATGCCATGCTTCGGCATGCGTTCCACGATCTCCTGCGGACTAAGCCGCGAGCAGACGTCGAGATCCGACGGCGGCAAATTGAGCAGCGCGTTTCGCACCAACCCGCCGACGGCGAACACTTCCGTATTCTCTTTTGCAAACGCCTCCGCCAACGGCAGAAGATTTTCGGGGATCGTAATCTTCATAAATACTCTCTAAATAAGAATCTCCTTTGACATACAGTTATTGTACATCAAAGGAGAATTCTTTTGCTTCTTTTCTTTTTAAGAAAAGAAGAGAAGTTAACCCTTACTCAGTTCCTCGTGGACTGCGGCAGCCGCCGTTTTGCCCGCGCCCATCGCTAGGATGACGGTTGCAGCTCCCGTGACCGTGTCGCCACCCGCGTAGACGTGGTCGCGGCTGGTCTTGCCCGTGGATTCTTCCACGATGATGCCGCCCCATTTTTCGGTGGCAAGGCCCGGTGTGGTGTTCTTGATCAAGGGATTCGGGCTGTTGCCAATGGCGATCACGACGGTATCCACATCGATCGTGTGCTCGCTGCCCGCCTTGACGACGGGACGTCTGCGTCCGCTTGCGTCGGGTTCGCCGAGCTCCATCTCCACACAGGTCATACCCTTGACGTAGCCGTTCTCGTCGCCGAGAATCTCCGTGGGGTTGGTCAGCATCTTGAAGATGATGCCTTCCTCCTTGGCGTGGTGCACTTCTTCGACGCGCGCAGGCATCTCTTTTTCCCCGCGGCGATAGACGATGTAGACATTCTCCGCGCCCAGCCGCTTTGCGCTTCTCGCCGCGTCCATCGCGACGTTTCCGCCGCCGACCACCGCCGCGTTTTTGCCGACCTGCACAGGCGTGTCCGATTCCGGGAAATGATACGCCTTCATGAGGTTGATGCGCGTTAAAAACTCGTTTGCGGAATACACGCCGTTGAGGTTTTCTCCGGGGATTCCCTGAAAGCGCGGAAGTCCCGCGCCGCTGCCGACGAAGACCGCGCTGTAGCCCTCTTCATTGAGCAGCTCGTCGAGCGTGATGCTGCGGCCAACCACCATATTGGTCTCGATCTTCACGCCCATGTCCTCGAGTATCTTGATCTCGTCCCGCACCAGCTGCTTGGGCAGGCGGAATTCGGGGATGCCGTAGACCAGCACGCCGCCGGGGGTATGGAGCGCCTCAAAGATGGTCACTTCATAGCCGAGCTTTCTTAGGTCTCCCGCGCAGGTCAGGCCCGCGGGGCCGCTGCCGACGATGGCGACCTTTTTGCCGTTGTCCGGCAGGGGAACCGGCGTCTCCATGCCGTGCGTCATGGCGTAGTCCGCAACAAAGCGCTCCAGCCGTCCAATGCCGACGGGCTCGCCCTTGATGCCGCGCACGCACTTCTCCTCGCACTGCGTCTCCTGCGGGCAGACTCTGCCGCAGACGGCGGGCAGGGCGTTCGTCGAGCGGATAACGTCGTTGGCTTCCATAAATTTGCCCGCTATCACGAGCTGAATGAATTCCGGAATCTGGACGTTGACGGGGCAACCCGCCACACAGGGCTTATGCTTGCAGTTGAGGCAGCGCGTCGCTTCTTCGATGGCCATCGCCTCGTCGTAGCCCAGCGAAACCTCTTCAAAGTTGCAGTTACGGATGCTTGGATCCTGCTCGCGCGCGGGCAGCTTGGTTAAACTCATATTCGGCATGGCTCAGTTCCCTCCCCGCTTGGTCTGTAGCTCCACGTTTTGCAGGTTGCACGACTTGCATTCCAGGCTCTCCGCCTCTTCTTTGCGATACATCCTGCTGCGGGAGATCGCCTCGTCCCAGTCCACGGCAAAGCCGTCGAAATCGGGTCCGTCCACGCAGGCAAACTTCATCTCGCCGCCTACGGTAACGCGGCAGCAGCCGCACATGCCTGTGCCGTCGATCATGATGGGGTTCATCGAGATCACGGTGGGGATGTTGTATTGTTTGGTAATATTCACAACCGCGCGCATCATGACGAGCGGACCGATGGCGATCACGTGGTCATACTCTTTTCCCGCCTTGAGCTGCTCTTCCAGCGCGGTGGTCACAAAGCCCTTGTGACCGTTGCTGCCGTCGTCCGTCATGACGTAGAGGTTGGTGCTCGCTGCTTTGAGCTCGTCCATGAGGATCATGAGGTCCGTGTTGCGAAAGCCGACGATGACGTCCACTTCCGCGCCCATATCGTGCAGCGCCTTTGCCTGCGGATACGCGATGGCAACGCCCAGGCCGCCGCCGATGACCGCGACCTTCTTCATACCATCGAGGTGGCTCGCCACGCCCAGCGGGCCCACAAAGTCGAGGATGCTGTCGCCTTCGTTGAGCACATCCAGCCGTTTTGTGGTATAGCCGACCTTCTGGTAGATGATGGTCACCGTGCCGCGCGCGGCGTCGGTCCCCGCAACGGTCAGCGGAACGCGCTCTCCGGTTTCGTCCACGCGCAGGATGATGAACTGCCCCGGCTTTGCTTTTTTCGCGATGTAGGGCGCACGCACCTCCATGAGCGTGACCGTCTCATGCAATGGGCGCTTCGTTACGATTTGGTACATAGGGTCTCCTTTCCGATGTCTCCCAAACGTTCGCATTGGATTCTATAAAAGATATTATTCAATATTTTTTAAATGTTGCGGTATGCATGTATAACCGGATTGTATTATCATTGCTTTGCCTATTATAATGCGATCCGATACAAAAAGAAAGCTATCGATCGCGTTCTATCGATATTGTTTTTTAAATGCCTTCGACTCATCAATTCCATTTTTGAATAAGACTCGTCTGAGAAATGAGAATCTAAATTGCGTTGCGGTTTATCTGCTTTTTTGCAGATGGGTTTATTCTAGCACGAAGTGTCGCCCCGCTCAACGGTATTCACAAGAAAACTCGCACCGCTTTTTCAGAATTGCGTGCCTATACTTGCTTCTTTTCCGCGTTTTTTGCGAGCTCAAATGATCACGGATAGACAGCCAAACGATTGCCCCTGCAGGGGATGGCGCTATCCTGTTCTTGTTCCCGATAAAAAGTCGCCTCTCCAGAACCCGATGGATAGCTTCTTGATGTGCAACAAATCGTTGGACAACTGACGCCTTTGCGCGCCGGCGGAATAGAGGACAAACCGCTTTTCGCCGTTTTCAGCCGCGCGAATGCAGGCGGGAGAAGCGTAATCAGCGCACGAACCGCGTCGCATCGCGTGAGGCTGTGGGCAGGATTCTTTGCCCTGTCCCCGCCGGTGAAGCACGGCGGGTTCATCACGGCCCGCGCGCCCGAAAAAATAGGAGCTGCCATTTTCAGACAGCTCCCTCTTCGGCATTGTTTGCGTTCCTTGGTGTCGCGCTGAAATCCGTCGGAACAAGTCTTTGCGAATCAGAAAAACCTACGGATGATCAGGAAGCTCAGCAGCGCAGTCAGTCCGCTCACGACGCTGCCCCAGACGAGGTCGATCACTGTAATAAGCACCGGCCAGTCTTTGATGGTGGCCTGATTGGTCAGGTCATACGTTGCATAGGTCACAAGCCCGAAGAACATGCCCGCAAACAACGCCGTCTTCCAGCTGCCGCTGAGTAGCGCGGGATTGAGCACAAAGAACTGCAGGCCAAGGATGAACAGCAGATAGAAGATCAGCGCCGCAATCAGTTTTGCCTTTGGCGCCATGAGATACCCCAAATGCTGCGCATAGAGAGATTTTGCGATAACAGTCAACCAGATCAGATCGATCACCAGAAAGACCGCCAGAGCGATGCCGTAGTTTCGAACATTTGCCCATGTGAATGAGAAATTCATATACCGTTCTCCTTTTTTGATTGATTTTCTTGTTTCGTTAGCGCACAAGCGCGCTTTGTCTACTATGTTATTTTTTCGGAAACCACGGGACGAAGATGCTGGTTTTTGCGGCATATTCCGCATAGCCCGGCTTGTCCTTCATGCTCTTTTCGAGCAGCGGCACGCCGGAGACAAACAACAGCAGCAGCGTGATGGTGACGGGACCGATCACCGCAAACGGCGTAACCCCGCCGCCCAGCGCGATCAGGAAAATGCCCCACCAGAGCGTCGCCTCGCCAAAATAGTTCGGATGCCGTGTGTAGCGCCAGAGCCCGCGGGTCATGATCTTGCCGCGGTTAGCGGGGTCGCCTAAAAACGCCTTGAGCTGCGCGTCGCCAACGGACTCAAACAGGAAGCCAAACGCAAACACGAGAACCCCCAGCGCAAAGAGCAGGTAGTTGACCTGCGCCTGTGCACTCTCCAAAAGGATAAACGGCAGCGCGATGAGGAACATCAGCCCGCCTTGCAGCATATACACCTGCAAAAACGCACGCGGAACAACCCACTTGCCCCAAGCCTTACGGAACGCGACATAGCGGAAGTCTTCCGGCTTTCCGTGGTTGCGTTTGAGGATGTGGTAAAACAGCCGTAGCCCCCATAGAGAGACCAGCAGCGTGATGCTCACGCGCACCAGCGTTGCCGGCAGCCGCAGGAAGAACAAGCTCCACGCGAGGATCACAAACCCGATGCCCCAGCCGATGTCCACAATGCTGTTGTTTTTCAGCAGTGTGCCAACGATAAAAAGCGTGAAAAAGTAGATGAAGATGATGATGGCAGCCGTTGTCATGTGGCATTCTCCTTTCTTGTTTCCGTCATTTTTTGATCCATGCTCCGCGCGCGGATTACGCCGCACCCTCCACGAGGCAGACCGCCACGGTGCCGGGACCCGCATGCAGCGCCACGGCCGAGGAGATCTCCGTGATAAACGAGGGCTCCGTGCCGGTGATGCGTGTAATCTTTTCGGCATACTCTCTGGCAAGCGCGAGATTGCCGCCGTGCACGATACTGTACGCCTGAATCCCCTTGCGCTGTTTGGTTTTTTGAACAAGCCCCAGAATCTTCTTCGTAAGCCCGGCCTGACTAAACGCCACGCCAAACGCCGCGCCGTTTCCGCTGCTGTCCAGCGTCATGATGGGTCGAAGGCCAAGCTTGATGCCCACCTTGCCGATGGTGTCGGGAACACGCCCGCCCCGGACGGCATAGACAAGCGTATTGAGGCAGACGTATATCTTCGTGCGCGGAATCATCTCTTCGATGCGCTTCACGATCTGCTCATGCGCCTGCCCTTCGGCAATCATCTCCGCGGCGGCCCTGACCAGCAGCCCCTGCGCGCCGGAGTTGAGCTTTGTATCGATCAGCGTGATCTTCTTATCCGGCGCGATCACGCTTGCGGCCTTGACCAGCGCCTGATAGGTTCCGCTGAGCCGATCGGAAACACTCAGCACGATCAGGGAGTCAAACTGCTCTGTCAGCGCGGAGAGCATTGCTTGAATCCGACCCGGTTCCGGCTGCGAGCTGGTGGGATACCCCTCCTTTTGCCCCATGCGCGGAAAGAGCTGCTCGAGCTGTATGGTAAATTTGTCGAGGTAAGCGCTGCCGTCGATCATCACGCCCATGGGCAGCGTGGAGATCACGTGCGCCAGCTTGTAGTCATCGGGAATGTCGGCAATGGAGTCTGTCAAAAGCCCGATGCCGCCCGGCGTCAGCGAGCGGAGGCGATTTTGCAGCGCCATGTCGTCCGCCTTTTGCTCGATGAACGGCCCATACTGCGCAAGGCGCTCCATCACCAGCTCCGGATTGTTTGTGTGGATGTGAACCTTCAATCTACCGTCGAGATGGTTGACGATCAGCGAGTCGCCCAAGTGGATCAGCTCGTGCTTGATCTTCTCCGTGAGTGCCGCATGGCTCCGGTCGTGATAGTCGGATATGTCAACAAGCGCCTCAACGCAATAGCGGAACGCGGTTTCTTCTTCGCCGGTGATGACGGGTAAGCTTTGCGTATCCTCTTTCATCTCAACGGAGCGCTGGCGGGAAAACGTGAGATTGATGCCCTGTAAAAACCGGACAAAGCCCGCCGCGCCGGAATCTACGACGTTGTGTTTTTTGAGCACCTGCAGCTGCTCCTTCGTCTTTTCAAGCGAAACAAACGCGCTTTGATACGCGCTGGAAAACAGCTCACGAAACCCGGTGAAGCGGTCTTTGTTGCTTTCCAGAAAACTTGCCCAGTCGCGAATGACGCTCATGAGCGTACCTTCCACCGGATGGTCTACCGCTTCGTACAGATGCTTGACCGCACGGTATGCGATGCTGGAAAACTCCCGCACATCAACCGCTTCGGCGGGCTGGCACTCCAACGCAATTCCATTGACGAATGAAGCAAAGATGATGCCGGAGTTTCCGCGCGCACTCTCAAGGCCGGATTTGGAGATGCCCTGCAGCATGCCCGCAAAAGACTGCGCCCGCGCGGGCTTTTCCACCATCGCGCGCAGTGTTGTGGAGAGATTGGTTCCGGTATCCCCGTCCGCCACGGGAAAAACATTGATGTCGTTGAGAAACTTTTTATGCGCGGCAACTTCCTCGGCCCCGGATGCGAACCAGTCGAGCAGATGAAAGCCATTCGCTTGCTGTAAGTCCAGTTGATAATCCATGTTGTGACCTCCAAATATTCTTGTTCATGTCCGTTCGCTTGCAACAGTTTAAATCGGTATCAATATATCCACTGCCGCTGCATTCCATGCGATTTCTTTTGCCGCAATCTTATGGTTTGCAAGCGCAGTCGCTGCCAATCTGTCACCTTTGCATCATACACGCCTTTTCTCAATCATCTTTCTACCGCTCAGCCAACTTCCTTGCCTGCATTCAAGCGTTGCTCAATCATTTTTCTACTGCTCGGCCAACTTCCTTGCCTGCATTCAAGCGTTGCTCAATCATTTTTCTACTGCTCGGCCAA
>DNFZ01000200.1 GCA_003486785.1 Clostridiales bacterium
TACTGATAAAATACTGCGTTGGCGGTTCCTGTTTTTCAGAAGATATTGCGAAGCATGCTGGCTTTGCGGGTTTTTACGAACTACAAACGCCGTATTGACCGGATTTTAACCGAGATCTGGTAAGATAAATTCCGAGCGCACATCGGAAAAACACCTGGATACAATGTTCCCTACAGGGGTTGCAGGGAGCGGTAATACAGATAGATTTAAGATTTGATTCGACAAAGATTGAAGGAGATTGATTCATGCCGACCATTAACCAGTTGGTTCGAAAAGGCAGAGAGCAGGTGGAATACAAATCCACGGCTCCTATTCTGAAGCAGTGCCCGCAGCGCCGCGGCGTTTGCACGGCGGTCCGCACCATGACCCCCAAAAAGCCGAACTCCGCGCTGCGTAAAATTGCCCGTATCCGTCTGACGGACGGTCTTGAGGGCACAGCATACATCCCCGGCATCGGCCACAATCTGCAGGAGCACTCCGTTGTGCTCATCCGCGGAGGCCGCGTCAAGGACCTTCCGGGCGTGCGTTACCACATTGTCCGCGGCGCGCTTGACACCGCGGGCGTTGCCAATCGCAAGCAGAGCCGCTCGCTCTACGGCGCGAAGAAGCAGCAGAAGCAGAAGAAATAAGGGGAGGGTCGAAAAATGCCGAGAAGAGGATTTATTCCCAAGCGCGAAGTGCTGGCCGACCCGATCTATCACAGCGTGGTCGTGACCAAACTCATCAACCAGGTCATGAACGATGGCAAACGCGGCGTTGCGCAAAAAGCGGTTTACGATGCGTTTGACGCCATTCGCGAAAAGACCGGCCGCGAACCCGGCGAGGTGTTTGAGCAGGCGATGAGCAACATCATGCCTGTGCTCGAAGTCAAAGCCCGCCGCGTTGGTGGCGCAACCTATCAGGTGCCGATCGAGATCCGCACCGAGCGCCGCCAGACGCTTGGCCTGCGCTGGCTCGTATCGTTTGCGCGCAAGCGCGGCGAGCGCACCATCAGCGCGCGCCTTGCAGGCGAGATTATGGACGGCGCCAACAGCCAGGGCAACGCCTTCAAGAAGAAGGAAGACACGCACAAGATGGCTGAGGCGAACAAGGCGTTCGCGCACTATCGCTGGTAAGCCACTCTTTTGCAACAGGGCGAAGAGCGGCCAAGCACGAAGGGATTGTCCCGGTTCATCTACGCGAAAGCGGCATGATCACGGGAAGCAATTCAGGAATCAACAGCCACGGGCCTGCGGTTTGGTGCAGTCAACCGAACCGCAGACCCGCGCAATACTGTCGGGAACAAATTAGTAACGAGTAAAGGGATACGATTTTGCCTAGAGATACTTCACTGGAAATGACCCGCAACATCGGGATCATGGCGCATATCGATGCCGGTAAAACCACGACGAGCGAGCGAATCCTGTACTATACGGGCAAGATTCACAAGATCGGCGAGGTGCATGAAGGCGCGGCAGCCATGGATTATATGATTCAAGAGCAGGAGCGCGGCATCACGATTACGTCCGCCGCGACGACTGCTTACTGGCGTTCGCACCGCATCAACATCATCGACACGCCCGGCCACGTGGATTTCACCATGGAGGTTGAGCGCTCGCTTCGCGTGCTCGATGGCGCGGTTGCCGTTTTCTGCGCGAAAGGCGGCGTTGAACCGCAGTCCGAAACGGTTTGGCGCCAGGCGACGAAATACGGCGTGCCGTGCATCGCCTACATCAACAAGATGGATATCACCGGCGCGAATTTCGATAACGTCGTAAGCATGATGCGCGAGCGCCTCGGCGCAAATGCGCTGCCCATCCAGCTGCCCATCGGCGCAGAAGGCGATTTCCGCGGCATCATCGACCTCGTGGCGATGAAGGCGGAGGTCTACTATAACGACGACGGTACGGATGTGCGCGAGGAAGAGATCCCCGCCGATATGCTGCCGATGGTCAAGGAACAGCGCGCTAAGCTTTTGGATACCATCATTGAAGAAGACGATAGCCTGATGGAGCGGTATTTCGCCGGCGAATGGTTTAAGGCGGAGGAGCTCATCCCCTGCATCCGTAAGGCAACGCTCTCCGGCAGAATCGTACCCGTTACCTGCGGCACGAGCTATCGCAACAAAGGCGTACAGCCGCTGCTCAATGCGATTGTGGACTACCTGCCGAGCCCGCTGGATATCGAGCCCGCCAAGGGTACCGATAAAAACGGCGAAGGCGAGTTTGTGGTCGAGCCGCGTGACGACGGCCCCTTTGCGGCGCTGGCGTTTAAGATTCTTTCAGACCCGTATGTCGGCAGGCTTTCGTTCATCCGCGTCTATGGCGGAACGCTCAAGAGCGGCTCTTATGTGTATAACGTAAGCAAGAACAAACGCGAGCGTGTGGGCCGCATTATGATGATGCATGCCGATACGCGCACCGAGATCGAAGAAGCGCACGCGGGCGACATCGTCGCGCTCGTCGGCATGAAAGAGACCAGCACGGGCGACACGCTTTGTGTGGAGAACCGTCAGCTCCTGCTCGAGAGCATGGACTTCCCGGAACCCGTCATTCAGGTTGCCATTGAGCCCAAGACCAAGGCGGGGCAGGAAAAGATGGGCATTGCGCTCATCAAGCTCGCCGAGGAGGATCCCACGTTCCGCACGTATACGGATCCGGACACCGGGCAAACCATCATTGCGGGCATGGGAGAGCTGCATCTGGAGATCATCGTCAACCGCCTCAAGAGGGAGTTCTTCGTTGAAACCAACAAGGGCAAACCCCAGGTGGTCTACAGGGAAACCCTTTCAAAGAGAATCCAGCACGAAGAGATCTTTCAGAGAGAACTGG
>DNFZ01000120.1 GCA_003486785.1 Clostridiales bacterium
TCTCGCGATATTGCGCATCGTCAAAATCCGTGTAGAACCGTCCGCACATGGCAGCATGCTCCTTTCAGGCTTTAACCAATCCAGAGACCCACGCCGATGCCAACGATGGAGCCGATGAGCACCTGCAGCGGCGTATGGCCAATGAGTTCCTTGAGTTCCCACTCGGGTAGCTCGATGATCGTGCCTTCTTTGATCAGGTGATCGATGATAGCCGTGATGGTCACAGCCTGCTTGCCCGCCTCCTGACGAACGCCGCGCGCATCGTGCAGCACCACAGAGGAGAGCACAAATGAGATTGCAAACTCAAACGAAGCAAGCCCGAACTGCAAGGCGACCGCCGTAGTCATCGCGCACACAGTCGCTGCATGGGAGCTCGGCATGCCGCCGCTGCCGACGAGCCGCTCAAACTTAAACTCGCGGTTGAAGATGGTATACAGGATCGCTTTTGCCAGCTGTGCTATCGCCCAGCCGATCAGCGCAGCGAGCAGAATTTTATTCCCGAGGAGTTCTTTGGCATAATCCATTTCGTTCATTTCACATTCTTTCTGTCTAGCCGCGAAAAACAGCTCTCGTCCGCGGCTCAATCATTGTACAGAATTGCCGGACGAAATACAATATTTACTCGAATACCCGCTCGATCATTCTGTTTTGTCTTCGTTTCGCACGCTTTCTTTCCCCGATTCCGGCGAAGAAATGCAATTTTGCACTGTTTGGAACGCAAAAAGCGGCGAAAGATCGAATTTTTGCAAACACAGGAAACGCATTTCTTGACAGACCCCAAAGTATGCCGTACGCTTAACGAATGAAAAACCGTTTGCTCGGCTTTGCCGCACTTTTTTTGATGCTTGGCGTCTGCCTGCTGCCCGTCACGGGAGCCGCGCATGCCGAAGAGAGCCCTCAAACACGCCTGCGCTTTGGTGAGGACGGTACGTTTACCGTGCTCATACTCGCGGATCTGCAGGAAACGCAGTTTACGACAGATCTCGTCATCAGCGGCGCAACCCAGGTCATCCGGGACTATCCCGCCGATCTGATCGTGCTGCTTGGCGATCAGCTGGAGGGTTCCAGCCCGGTGCTGCGGCTCGGCAACGGCGCGAAAAACACCGAAGCCACGCTTCGCACTCTGCTTTCTCCTATCGCCGAGAGCGGGATCCCGTTTGTCGTGGTCTTCGGCAATCATGATTACGAAGCGCCGCTCTCAATCAAGGAGCAGGTTAAGATATACGAGAGCTACGACAACTGCATCGCGGTCTCATACGGTAAGAACTCCACGTCTGACGGTGCGTTTGTGTTGCCTGTATACGCGGAGGAGGACGGCCAAAACAGAATGGCGCTGTATTTTTTCGACTCCGGCTCGTATCTTGCAAACGGCGATTATGACACCGTCTCTGCCGAGCAGGTCACCTGGTATTCCGAAGTAAGCGCGGCCTTTCGCGCGGAAAACGACGGACAGGCACTGCCCTCCGTCGCGTTTTGCCATATCCCAGTTGCGGAGGTATACGATCTGTTCACGCAGGTTCCAAAAGGGACGAAAGGCGCGCTCAAAGGCGTTGGCGTCGGCAAAGGAATGTATTTTTTACCGGACGAGGAAGCCCTCTTCACCGGCGAGGTCAACGAACCTCCCTGCGCCTCCAGTGCAAATCACGGCTTGTTTGACGCGTATCTCGCCAACGGCGATGTGTTCCTCACCGTAAACGGACACGACCACATCAACTCCTTCATCGGCAGCGTACAGGGCATCGACATCGCCAACGCGCCGGGCAGCACCTATACAAGCTATGGCAGCGAGGATATCCGCGGTGTGCGGCTCTTTCGCTTTACAGAGTACAACGTGCGGGACTACGAAACGCTTCATGTGCGCTACAGCGACTATAACACACCCGCCAGCTACGGGTTTCTGCGCTATTATTTCAGCGTCACAACGGGTATCTACAACGCTGTGAAGGTCGGCGTGAGCATCCTTGTTCTGTTCGCAGCTTTGATCGTATCCATCGTGTTGCTCGCAGTCAAAGCAAAAAAACGCAGTCTGAACCCCGTCGAATATATACCAAACGGTGAGTTTGACGAGGAAGAGGAACCGCCGGAGCATGACAACCAAAACAGTCTCTAACTTCGTTCGTCATCCTCAAATGCAGTCTATCGAAAAAATCCGCCAACCGGCGGATTTTTCTCGCATAAATGCGTTTTTCTGTTTGATCGATTCCGTCTCTCCAGTTATGCCTCGGCAAAATTAAGCACTGGAAGACTAATCCCGCTCGTAGAAGTTGACGATGCAGTGCATCGGGCAGCTGGGGATACATGCGCCGCAGCGGGTGCAGGTGCTCTCGTCGATGAGTGCAACGCCGTTCACCACCTTGATGGACTCGGTGGGGCAGGTTTTCTCGCAGCGCTTGCAGCCTACGCAGGCAGTCTTGCACTGGAGCCGCGCGATGCGTCCGATTGCCTCATTGCGGCACATGACCACGACGGTTTGATCCCGTGGCAGCATTTGTATGATATTGCGCGGGCAAACGCCGACACACATGCCGCAGCCGGTGCAGGCCTCGTCGTTGATCACGGCGATCCCGTCCACCATCGATATCGCGCCAAACGCGCAGACCGAAAGGCACTCGCCAAAGCCGACGCAGCCAAACTCGCAGGCATTCGGCCCGCCTGCGATGCCGCTCGCCGCGCGGCAGGAAGGCACGCCGCTGTAATCATATCGCGCGGCAACCCGCTCGCAGGTGCCCTGGCAGCGCACGCGTGCGACCATCGGCTCCTGCGCCTCCGCGCTGACGCCCATGATGCGGGCAATCTCCTTCACGGCCGCGGCTCCGCCGGGCGTGCAGGCGTTCGCTCTCGCTTCCCCGCGCACCACCGCCTCGGCATATGCGTCGCATCCAGCATATCCGCATGCGCCGCAGTTTGCGCCGGAAACAGCCGCGCGAACCGCTTTGACGCGCGCGTCCACCTCTACGGCAAACTTCTTATCGGCAAACCCGAGCGCAAGCCCGAAGAGGATGCCCAGACCGCCCAGCGCGGCGATGGCGAAAAGAATCGGCAATAATTGCGCCATTGCTCACATCACCCCCGCGAACATATTGGAAAACCCGAGGAATGCGATGCTCATCAGACCCGCTATGATCAGAGAAATCGGAAAGCCTTTGAGCGGAGCCGGTATCTTCGGTAACTCCAGCCGCTCCCGCACACCCGCCATGAGAACGATGGCCACGAGGAATCCCAGCGCGCCGAATGTGCCGTTGAGCGTTGAATAGAGCAGGTTGTAGCCTTCGTTGATGTTGAGAATAGTCACGCCAAGCACGGCGCAGTTGGTCGTGATCAGCGGC
>DNFZ01000197.1 GCA_003486785.1 Clostridiales bacterium
GGGTGAAAGGATTTGAACCTTCGGCCTCTTGACCCCCAGTCAAGCACGCTACCAAGCTGCGCTACACCCAGACGGCGTTGTTTATGATAGCATTTGGCAGGGTAAATGTCAACACTTGCAAAGCGGCTTTGCGCGGATTTCCTGCAAAACGCGCGCTGTATTTTTTACGTGTTTTGAGGAGCCCAAAAAACGAATTAGATATCGGCGATTGGAAAGACATCTGTTTTCCAGCGTGGTATAATCGAACGGATCCTATTTCTAACCCGACAGAAAGAGAAAAGCACAGCGTATGAAATTTTTCAACCAATCCCCCGCAGAGCAGGTTGCCGGCGTCATGCGGCGCGTCTATGACAGCGGGCTGACCACCGCTACCGGCGGAAACATCTCCGTGCTGGACGATAAAGGCGACATCTGGATCACGCCCAAGGGCTTTGACAAGGGCAGCCTGACGGCGGAGGACATCGTCTGTGTCCATCCGGACGGAACATATGAGGGCAGACATGAGCCTTCCACCGAGATCTTCTTCCACCGCGCGACCTATCGTGCCAGACCCGATTTTCGCGCCGTGGTGCATGCACACCCCGTCTACTGCATCGCGTTTTCGCTCACGCGGACGCTTCCGCGCGTCGATCTGCTGCCGGATACGCTCGCGCTTTGCCAAAACATGAATATCTCAACGTACGCGATGATGGGCAGCCCGGAGCTCGGCGAAAACCTGTATGCGGCGTTTTCCAAGGGGGCGGATGTTGTATTTCTAGAAAACCACGGTGTGTGCGTGGGCGGTGAAAACCTGCTCATGGCGTATCAGCGATTTGAAACCATCGAGTACGCAGCAAAGCACGACCTGCTGACGCGAAAGCTGGGGCAAGTGCGCGCGGTGACGGGGGAGCAGCTCTCCTTCTGGAACGCCCGCCCGATTCCCGCGATGCAGGCGCTGGAAGGCCACCGGCCGGACAAGCGCGAGCAGGCAATCCGCACGGAGATGCTTCAAAAGCTGCGCCGCGGATGCGAGCACGCGCTGCTCTTTGGCGCAAGCGGTGTGATCAGCGCGCGTGTGAATGCGGATTCTTTTCTGATCACTCCGTACGGAATGGACAACAACCTGCTGGAAGATGAAGACCTCGTCTTCGTGCAAAACACTGCGGCGGAAGCTGGAAAACAGCCCGCGCGTGAGCTTGCGTTGCATGCGGCGATCTATGCAAAGCACAAAGAAATCAACGCGGTGTTTTCTGCCATGCCGGTCAACGTGATGGCGTTTGCCGCTTCCCCGAAGCGGTTTGAAACATCCACCATCCCGGAGAGCTTCTATATGCTGCGCGCGGTACCGACGCGTCCGATGGAGGAGTTTATCCGCTATCCGGAGCGTGCTGCCGCGCAGTTCTCGGTAAAAATCCCGGTTGTGCTCTTTGAGAACTGCCGAATCGTCACCACGGGCGCATCGCTGTTTACGGCCTTTGACCGGCTGGAGGTGGCGGAAGCGACCGCGGCATCGATACTGGTCGCGCGCGAAGCGGGGCAGGTCATTCTCCTGAGCGAGGAAGAAATACAGGCGCTGAAAACGACATTTCATCTGGAGTAGTTCTTTCTAGCTTAGAACGATTTCTGAGAGGATAAACGGAGCAAAAAAATGCCCGAACGGTTTCACCGCGCGGGCTATTTTGATTGGGTGATGATTCGTGTCATGCAACTGCACGAGCGCGCTACGCGAGTAGCAACTCCACGGTATTTTCCAGATACATCCCGCGGGAGGCTTTTATGAGGATCACGTCCCCGTCGTTGATGCGTTCCTGCAGAGCGGCGAGCAGTTCCTCCTGCGTCTCAAAATACTCTGCGCAGCCGGGATTTGCAGCCTGTGCACCGTTGTACATCCGTTTGCTCTCTTTCCCGACGCAGAGAATGCGCTCGATCCCGAGCGAGGCGGCATAACGGCCCAAATTCTCGTGCATCTGCGGCCCGGCCTCGCCGAGCTCCCACATATCGCCGAGGATGGCGACGCGACGCCCGGCGCATTTCACCAGCACGTCAAGAGAGGATTTCATCGAGGTCGGGTTGGCGTTGTAGCTATCGTCTATGACGGTATAGCGCGGCAGTTCGTGCACATTCATCCGCCCGTGAAGCGGCTTGTAGGTTTCGATGCCGGCGGCGATCTGCCGCATCTCCATGCCCAGCAGTTGCCCGATCGCGACGGCTGCCAGCGCGTTATAGACCGAATGTACGCCAAGCGCGGGCACGTGCATGCGGCATTGCCGCCCTTCGTAATGCGCCGTAAAGCGCATGCCGCGCAGAATCAGATCGTCAAGCTCCGTTGCGCGCACGGCGCAGCTTTCGTGAAGGCCGTAGCGCAGCGCGCCGGGAATCTGGCAAAGCAGGTCGTCGTCGCCGTTGACGATCACGCGGCCGCCGGGGCGCATGTGCTGCAGCATTTCGGTTTTGCCGCGGAATATGCCTTCGCGCGAGCCGAAGTTTTCAATATGCGCAAGGCCGATGTTCGTAAACAGGCAAAAATCCGGCTGCACAAACGCGGCAATGCGTCCGATTTCGCCAAAGTGGTTTGTGCCCATCTCTACGACCGCGACCTCATGCGTCTCTTCCAGCGTAAAGATGGTCAGCGCTGCACCGGTTTCGTTGTTGAGATTGCCCTGCGTCTTCATCACGCAAAATTTCTCGCCAAGCGCGGCGGCAAGGATATCTTTGGTCGAGGTTTTTCCCGCGCTGCCGGTCAGCCCGATCACCGGAATGGCAAACTTTTCACGATAGCGCCGCGCGATCACATGCATCGCCTGAAGCGTGTCCGGCACGAGGATATACGGTTCGCTCTCCAGAGGCCGGTCGGAAACGACGAGGGATGCGCCGTTTTTTCGCGCAACGGGGATGAACTTGTGCGCGTCGTGCTTTTCTCCGATGATCGCAACAAACAGCGAACCAGGCCCGGCGAGCTTGCTGTCGATGACGACGTTTCTGACTGCCTGATGCAGTAGCGCCGGGTCGCCATGATATGTTCCGCCGCATGCTCCGACAATTTCGGAAAACAAATATCGTTTCATACTTCCTCGTACCGCTTGAGCGAAAGGTTTACAATCGCTTCGCAAAGCGACGGGTAATCCAGCCCGTAGTGCGCCGCTTCCTGCGGGAGCAGGCTCGTTGGCGTCATGCCGGGCAAGGTGTTTGCCTCCAGGCAATACGCCTCGCCTTCATCCGTGAGCAGAAAATCGATGCGTGCGTAAACGCCGAGC
>DNFZ01000164.1 GCA_003486785.1 Clostridiales bacterium
TGGTCGTATCCGTTTGCGGTATACAAAATACGCGCGATGCTGCTTGCGGACGAGGAAACGGGGATCGTCACCTCGATAGGCGTTGCATCATGCTTGTCTACGGGTTCAATGTACTTCGAGAGCCCGTAGTTCAATATTGTGCGCGCAAACAAAAACACGACCGCAAGGCTGATGATAAGCACCACCGTCGGGCGGATATTCAGCCATAAACGCCGCAAGCGCTTTTGCTTTCTCGAGTATCTTTTTTCCGGTTTTACAAAGTTTGCCATTTCGATTCGTTCTCCGTTGGTGTTTCGCCGTGATGGGCGCTTCCTCAGGAAGCACTGTCTCTGTTTGCGTGATTTTCGTTTAAACTATGCTTCCAGCGGGCTGAGGTCGATTTCCACCGCGTCGGCAAGGATCTTATACACATCCCCAACCATGCGCTTGAGGCGAAACTCCGCCATCAGATAGGCGGCGGCATCCGCGTCAAACTGCAGCAGTTCTCCGATTTTTTGCAGCTTTTTGATCGCCTCGCTCTCTTGATCCCCTGCGATCATAGCCGCCTGCGCATGAATCTGGAGCTTGTTGTATTCGTCGATCAGCGCGCGCGTCGTGCGATTCTCCAGCGCGCGTGCTTTGGCTGCCGCGTATTCGCGGTATTCCACGCTGTTCTTCAGCTCGGCAGCGAGCAGTTTCGCAGTATCGTAAACCATCACTCGGCTCCGCTAAATCTCGATGATGATGGGCATGATCATCGGCGTACGCTTGGTGCGGTTTTTTAAAAACGACTTTAGCGAATTTTTCACGCCCGCTTTGATGTTGGCATAGTCGCCGCGATCCGCTCCTTCAAACTTGCGCGTCTCTTTGATGAGTAGTGCTTTCGTCTCTGCGATGAGCTCCTCGCTGTCGCGCATATACACAAATCCACGCGAGATGATTTCAGGCGAGGCGAGCATGCGCCCTGTTTCGCTGTCAAGCGTGAGAACGGCGACGACGAGCCCGTCCTGCGACAACGTTTTTCGATCTTTGAGCACCACGTCATCAATGCCGCCGATGCCATCCACCATCACTGCGCCGGACGTAACGCTGCCGGCCTTTTTTCCGCCGCGCTGCGTGAGCTCGATGACATCTCCGCAGTCTGCGACAAACGCATTCTCCGGCGCAACGCCCATCTCTTCGGCGAGCTTTGCGTGCATCACCAGATGGCGATACTCGCCGTGGACGGGGATAAAGAACTTCGGCTTGGTCAGCTCCATCATCAGGCGCAGCTCTTCGCGGCAGGCATGGCCGGAGACGTGCACATCCGCCATGCGGTTGTAGATGACCTCCGCTCCCTTTTGATACAGTTGATTGATCACGCGGGAAACGCCGACCTCGTTGCCGGGGATGGCGGAAGCCGAGATGATGACCGTGTCTCCTTTTCCGATGTTGAGCCGGTGCGTAGCCGTCGCCATGCGAAACAGTCCGCTCATTGGCTCGCCCTGGCTGCCGGTTGTGATCACGCAGATCTGGTCGTCGCGGTATCGCTTGAGCTGCTCCACCTTGACGATGCTCTCCGGCGGAATCTTGAGATATCCCAGCCGCATCGCAATCTGCACGACCTGCTCCATGCTCCTGCCCTGAAAACAGATCACGCGGCCGTGGCTCACCGCCACATCCGCCACCTGCTGAATGCGATAGACATTGCTGGCAAAGGATGCGACGATGATACGCCCCTCCGCAACGTCGAAATAGTATTCAAACGTCTTACCGATGTCGCGCTCGCTTTGCGTGTGCCCGGGGCTCTCTACGTTTGTGCTGTCGCTCATGAGCGCAAGGACGCCGCGCGCGCCGTAATGCGCAAAGCGGATGATGTCGATGGGTTCGCCGTCGATGGGCGTGAAGTCCACCTTAAAATCTCCTGTGTGAATGACAGTTCCGATAGGCGAGTTGATCGCCAAGGCGACCGCACCCGCAATGGAGTGCCCAGTCTTGATGATCTCCACCTTAAAGCAGCCGAGTTCGACAACATCGCCGGGTTTGACGACATTCAGTTTCTTGTTTGAAACGCGCGCCTCGTCAAGCTTGTGTTCGATGAGTGCAATCGTAAACGAAGTGCCGTATACAGGTACATCAAATTCCTTGAGCGCATAGGGCAGCGCGCCAATATGGTCTTCATGTCCGTGTGTGATTAAGAATCCCTTTATCTTAGCGCGGTTTTCGCGCAGATACGTCATATACGGTATGACAATGTCGATGCCGGGCATGTCATCATCCGGAAAGCTGAGTCCGCAGTCAACTATGATAATATCGTTGTTATACTCAAATACGGTTAGGTTCTTTCCGATTTCGCCCATGCCTCCGAGCGGAATGATCTTTAGTTTATTTGCCATGTAGTCTGTTCCCCAATTTCTATTTATTCTCTTTCATTTCCCGTTCCCATCAGCGGAAGATTGTTTTGTTACACAGATTGTTGAAACGCGCGAAAACCGCGCAGGGTTCGACGCTTGCGTGTGTGTTTAGTATAATCTATTTGCGGCTGGCGCACCAACCTGTTTTTTTGCGTCTATCAGACGCATATCATGCATGTCAGCTGTAATAGTCGTTTCCACCAAATGTGCCGTAGTACGTGCGCGATCCCCAGACCTTCTCCGTCGTTGCGCTGCGAAAGGACATCACATGTGAAGGCAACGGACGATTCCCGTTGTTGAGCACGTCGTTTGCATAGCCGATCACGCTGTCGGGCACCGTCTTTGTCAAAAAGTCGCTCCGGTTGATGACGGAGAACTGGTTTTTCTGATACACCACGTCATAGACCGAGCCCGGCCATTTGCTGGCTTCTACGCGGTTGAGGATCACGCAGACCACCGCACGATACCCTTCCTCCGACTTGCCGGACTCAAAGTATGCAACGCGCGCTGCCAGCAGCACATCTTCGCCACTGTATGCGCCGCTCACACTCGGCGGTTGTTGCGAAGCGGTCTGCGCAGGGGTCGCTATCGGCGCAGGCGTAATGACAAATGCGGTCGGCGTAGCGGTCGGTTTCGGCGTTGCGGTGACCTTTGGCGTGCTCGTCGCCTTTGCCGTCGGCTTTGGCGTAGCTGTGTTCTCCGCGGCTTTCGCGGTCGGCTCCGGCGTTGCGGTCTGTGTCGGCGCGGGCGAAGGCGTGGGCGTGGGCGTGGGTGGCGGCGCGGTCGGCACGGGTGATGGCGTGAGCGCAATGGTCGGCGTGGGGTCTGCTGCGCCCAGCACGGTCAGGCGCTCTCCGTTCTCCGTGAGTATGGTGCCGTCCGCCTGTACCTCTCCCTCAAACTGCGACAAGACCGACATGCCGTATACCGGCGCATCCGCTGCGCCCTCTTGAATTTTGACAACCTGCGGCGGCGGCGTTGGCGTGGCAAGCGTGATATCAAGCGTCTGCACCGCAGCCTCCGCGCAGCCGGTCAGCAGCGAAAGGAGCGCGGCGGTGAGAAGGATACATGCGATTGTTTTCACGCTTCGCTTCGTCAAATATCTTCGTTCCTTTGATCATGAAGTACATCGAGGTTTTTATAAGCGTTCTGTTTGGTTACAGAATATACTGAGATTTTTTAAGGCGTTTTGTTTGCTTACAGAATATACTTGTGAATATCGTCCTCTTGAAACTCCTGCCCCAGATGCTCGTCCACATAAGCGGCATCGATAGCCAGTTCGATCTCCGGGTGCTGCCCGTTGGCGTTGAAGGAGATGTCGTCGAGCAGGTTTTCCATAACCGTATGCAGGCGGCGCGCGCCGATGTTTTCCGCATTCTCATTGGCGAGATATGCAAACTTTGCAATCTCCTTCAGCGCATCCGCCGTAAAGCTGAGCTTGACGCGATCCGCCGAGAGCAGCGCGGTATACTGCTTTGTCACCGCGTTCTCCGGCTGGGTCAAAATCTTTTCAAAATCCTCCTGCGTCAGCGCGTCGAGCTTGACGCGAATCGGAAAACGCCCCTGCAGCTCCGGGATGAGGTCGCTCACCTTTGCCGTGTGAAACGCGCCCGCGGCGATAAAGAGCATATAGTCCGTCTTGACGGGGCCGTATTTGGTGGAGATGACGCTGCCTTCCACGATGGGCAGGATATCCCGCTGTACGCCCTCGCGCGAAACATCGGGCCCGCCCATTCGCTCCGCGCCGGCGATTTTGTCGATCTCGTCGATGAAGATGATGCCGCTCTGCTCGGTGCGCTCCTTGGCCAGGGTGTGAACCTTGTCCATATCGACCAGTTTTTCCGCTTCCTCGGTGATGAGGATTTCCCGCGCCTCGGCGACCTTGATGCGTCGCCGCTTGGTCTTTTTCGGGAAGAGATTGCCGAACATCTCTTTCATGTTGAAGCCCATCCCCTCCGCGCCCGGCGGAGTGAGGACTTCCATCATCGGCATCTTGATTTCCTGGGTTTCGATCTCGACGAAGCGCTCGTTGAGCTCCCCCATGCGCAGCAGCTTGCGCAGCTTGTCGCGGGTTCCGCCTTCCGCCTTC